>JANYCE010000138.1 GCA_025360445.1 Betaproteobacteria bacterium | reverse complement strand
CGCGAGGAATGAACAGATTGCCTGGCGTCACGACGATATCCATAAAAACGCTCAGGAATGACAGGCTCGGATAGACGGCAATATGGTGAATGAGAACATGATCGTAATCGGCCAGCCACCGGTTGCCGATGCGTAGCTGCTTGCCGTTCTTGTCGAGCGGCGTGATATGGGTGACCACGATGCCGCCGCCTTTGGATGCAGCCAGGCATCGCTTGAGCCGGCTCGGTAAATATCGGTCGTCGGCGTCGAGGATGGTGAGATATTCGCCGCGTGCGGCAGCCAGGCCTGCGTTGATGGATTCGGCCATCGTGCAATTTTTTTTCGAGATGATTTGAACCTCGATGCCTGCCGGAGCGCGCGCGATAAGGGCTTCAATTTCAGGCAGGTAGCCGCCATCCGCGGTGCAGTCGACGACAACCAGCTCGATTGGGCGGTACGTTTGATCGATGACCGAACTCACTGCCCCGATGGCGTGCCGCGAATGATCTCGCAGGGGCAGAATGACAGATATTAACGGGGTCGGTTCGTTCATCTCAACGGTTTGGGTTCTCATCTGATGCGCATGTTCCGCGCTTCAACTTTCGCTGCCAGGCAGCGAACCCGCGCATCATTTTTTTTGGGGAAGCGCGATGAATCGTCCAGGTTTACCCTCGCACCGGCGCGAATTGTATCTCGGGCAAGTATCGACCGTCGCCATATTCTATGTTACACGTTCACTTGAATTTAACGACGCTGTGCCGTGCTGAATCGGGGCGTGCGCTGTCGCGCTGTTAGTCGGGTGAGGCATAACCGACAACACCGCTTATTCAGCAGGGCAGCCAATCGCACGTTTAAACAATGATGCGCTAGCGAATCGCGTAAGGGGCAGGACGCCGACCATGGAATTTACCGGTGAACGATTTGTGCCTGGCGTATGTGGCGATATCGAGCTGGCACATTTGCCTCGTTACCTTCAAGCCGGTGAACTTGCCGCCGGCACAGTGGTGTTGGATATCGCCAGTGGCGAAGGTTATGGCACTGCGATGCTCGCGGCGAACGCGCGCAAAGCCATTGGTATCGATCTTTCCAGTGCCGCCGTCGCGCATGCACGCGAGCGCTACCGAAAAGGCGCGGCGCAGTGTAAAGCTTGCCTGCAAAAATCCCCTCGCTCAGGCGGGCGTCGCCATTGCGGCATGGCGTTCGCGCAGTGCGGACCTGCTCAAGGGGGCCGGCCGTGCGTTCACTCCAAGCAGCGATTCCGCGAAGCGCCTGGCACGCTATTTCCTCAAAGCAGATTCAGGCGTTGATCTCGGGCCGTCCATGGATGCCTCATCCCGCAAGCTTTTTTTCGCGTAGCGCGGCGTAATCAGCGTAGCCGTGCCTAATAAACCATGATTTATATCTTCGTCGCGTTGGCGGTTTCCTTTCTGACAACTTTGGCCGTGATACGCGTGCACCTCGCGCGCACGCGGCCAAGGGGCCCGATAGCGTCAACTGTGCGTAATCAGCGGACGCGCGAATTGCCTTTGCATGGGCTCGGCCGCGCGGGTGGCATCGGTATCGCGTTGGGACTGTTGGCAAGCCTCGCTGCGCGCGCATTGGACGATGCACCTTATGCAATGAGCAGCGCGCGCATCGGCCTTCTCTTGCTCGTCAGCGCAACGCCGGTTTTCATCGCGGGATTGATCGAAGATTTCACTCAATCGGTGAGCAAGGAAGTGCGGCTGGGCGCCGCGCTCGTTGCGGCTGCGCTCGCCGGCTGGTTGTTAGGCGCCTGGGTCATACGCCTCGATGTGCCGATGCTGGAAGCGGGCATCACCGTGCCGGTGGTCTCCGTCCTGTTTACATGCCTGCTGGTCGCCGGCCTCACCAACGCTTTCAATATAATCGACGGGTTCAATGGACTCGCCGGCGGAGTGGGCGCGTTGATTCTGGTGGGTATCGCCTATGTCGGTTTTAAGGTCGGCGATGTTGCATTAGTTGCCGCAGCGCTCACCGCTGTGGGTGCGATCGCCGGATTCATGTTGCTCAATTTCCCGCGCGGACTGGTTTATCTTGGGGATGGCGGCGCCTATTTACTAGGTTTCTGGATTGCAATCCTGCTGGTGCTCCTGGTCGGTCGTAATCCCGAAGTGTCCGCATGGTTTCCAGTGCTCGTCTGCGCATACCCGGTGTGCGAGCTGTTGTTTTCGATCTATCGGCGCGGCATCGTGCGACGCGCTCATCCCGGGCTGCCCGACCTCGCGCACTTGCACCATCTAATCTATAAGCGCCTCGTGCGCTGGCTCGTCGGCACCGGCCTGCCCGCGCACCGCACCCAGCGCAATTCGCTAACCGCGCCTTATCTTTGGATCCTGACGTCAGTCGGCGTAGCACCGGCGATGGTGTTTTGGAAAACCAGTGCGGCCCTGCAGATTGGCGCGGCGATTTTCGCCGCCGTTTATCTTTACGCTTATGCGCGCATTGTGAAATTCCGGGCGCCCCGCTGGTGGGTATTGCGCAGGCCTGGCCAACCGCCGCGGCGCCGGCCGGAGCGGGAGTGACACCGCAACGTCCGTTCTGGACAAGTCTGGCCGGAATCTGTGTAACCGCCATCGTCGCGTCGGTGCCGATATTGATGAGCGGGGTGATGGACCGCGGCATCGAAATTATGAAGCTTTCCGTCGCGGCGCCGCTCGCCGTGCTCGCCTTAGGCGCAGCGCTATTGTCGGGTGAAGGCAAGCGGTGGGCCGAACACAGTGCAGTATCAAAAATTGCTGCGGGTTCGCTGATTTTATTTCTGGTGATCGCAGCGGTTTCCGCCGCTTTCTCAGACAATCCCCAGGTGGCAACTTTTGGTGAGTACTACCGACGTGAAGGCGTCCTCACGTGGTGGATTTACGGGGCTTTGTTTTTTGCCGTGCTTACATGGGCGCATCGCCCGGACCGCATCGCGGGCGTACTCGACGCGCTGCTTTTAGCAAGCGTGATTCCGGTGACTTATGCGCTGGAGCAACGCTTCGATCTGAATTTTTTCTTGCTGAATACGCGCGATCTGGCGCGGCCCGGGGGCACATTGGGCAATCCGGTTTTCCTCGCGGCTTACCTTGCGTTGTTGTTGCCCATCACTGGTGCGCGGTGCTGGCAAACCCGTCGCCAGCCTCGCCTGCTGGCTCTGTGGTCGGTCGTGGCGCTGCTGCAGATGACGGGTCTGCTGGTCACGCAGACGCGCGGACCGTTGCTGGCGCTTTTAATCGGCTTGTTGATGCTGGCCTGTCTTGCCGCGGCTTATGCGCGCGCACGGTGCGTGCTGTTGTCCGCGATCGTGCTGCTCGCTGGCGCGTTCTCATCCATCCTTGCGATCAACATGCTGCCCGCTGCCGGGCAACGGCTGCAGGACGTTCCCGTCATCGGCCGCATGGTTATCCGGCTCGATCGGGTTGCGACCGGTGCACCGACGCGTGCCACGCGCAGTGTCGCGGCGCGATTGGGGTTATGGCAAACGGGAGTCGAGACATTCGCCGCCGCACCGCTTCCCCGACAACTTATCGGTTATGGGCCGGAATCGGCATATCTAAACTATTTTTCGCACTTGCCAGCGCTGGTTATGCAGGTCGACGACTACGCGGCATCCAAAACTTACGACCGCCTGCATGCCGACACGCTCGACATCGGGCTCAATTTCGGACTCATCGGGTGGCTGGCCTATTGCCTGTTCTTCGGCAGCGTGGTGTATGCGGCCGCGCGCTCGCTGTTCGGTTTCGCGGGGCGTGCATGGGTATTTTTTTCGACCATGGTCGTGGGCGGCGCGGCGGGGGCTGCGGCCGCCGTGCTGACAGGCTTTGCATCCGCCGCGCTACCGGCGTTTGGTCTCGGGATAGGCGCCGGCTGGTATTTGTTTTTGCTGACATGTGCATGGCGTTCGATAAAACACGGTGTTTCCGCTGGGGCCGGGCCTATAGCCGGCCACTGGGCTCTGTTGGCCAGTCTGACCATCGCGCTAATCGGATTCTGGCTGGATGCACAAATTAATATTCCGGTGCTCACCACCCGCCTCATTTCGTTCTTAATCGCGGCGTTGATTCTAGTGATTGCAGGAGAAATGAGCCGCACCATTGCCGCCAGCGAGAGCGAGAGCGAGAGCGACAGCGCCTGCAGAGGAGAGAGTCTGTGGATTAGCGGCGTCGCTCTTACGTTCGTCGCCGCGTGCGCCAGCTTTTTGCCGATGGCTATTTTCGATTCGCCGGCCGGCGACCCGGATAAATGGCGCTGGTTGCCGCGACTGCTGCCGCTGCTTTCATTTCTGCCCTTTGTAGCATGGGCTGGTTGGGCACTTTTGCGTGACACGGGAAGAGTTAATCGCGCTGTCGCAAACAAATCCCTTGCCGTCGCGGCAGCGCTATCGTTGTTTTATCCCGTGTGCCACTTCGCTGTGATGGTCAGGGCGGATGCCGCTGCGATGCACCTCGATCAGGTCCAACAGATATCGATCAGTTCTTATCTGTGTGCGCTATATATTTTTGCCATGTGCGTTTTGTTTGCGTTGCTCGCGTCGAGTCGGGCGACGCCGGCAACCAGCGCATCGAGTCATGCGATCGCGCCTCGAATTTCGGCACTGGTATTGGCGGCACTTGTATTAATGGTTGCAATTGTCAATTGGCGGACATTGCTGGCCGACGTCGCGTCAGCGCTATCCCACCGCACAGTTGAGAGGCAGCCGGCGCTGAGCGAGCAACTGGTCGAAATTGCAATCCGCACCCTGCCGCACGAGCGCTACTACCAGCGGCAATCGATCTTTAATTTACTTGGACGGGCAGTCGCCGATATCCGACAGCTCGGTAAGTCGCCCGAGCGCTATTCGGCAGTTGAGCGAAACCTGACAATGGCCGAACGACAGGCACGCGAAACGCTTAAGCAGTTTCCGCGCGATCCATGGTCAGTAGTGGCACTCGCCAATGTGCTGCAAGTGCGGGGACTCAACTTTTTACGGCCGGCGGACCCGGTTGCCGGGTCAGCGGCTGCCAAACAGGCAGATGAGCTCTTTTCAGCGGCTCATCAGATGTTTCCGGCACAACCGTTGATCTTGCGCAACTGGGCGCAGCTCAGGTTCGACCAAGGCAACGTGCAGGGCGCATTTGCCCTGCTCGACGCGATGGAAAAACTGATCCCAAACGAACTCGATGCCTATGTCGAGCGGATCATAATGGCGGCCGAAGTGTCTGATACATATGTGATCTGGTCCGTTCTTGCGCGAGCCCGCCCGTTGTTGGAAACCCGCCTTTACGAAGAGTTGTTAAGAGTTGCAAAAGCGCAACAAAAGTAGCGGATAGTGGAATCCATCATGCTCTTCGCATGAAAGCGCCAGCCGCAGTTGGTATACTTCCAACTGAATGAAGGTTAAACCAAAGCGTGATAATCAATCACTTGATTACCTGCTTAATTCCGAACAAATAAACTCGGCTTAGGGGAACACGAGATGCGATTAATAAAAATCAACACCGCGCTTTATGCGGTTGTTCTCCTGCTGGGGGCGGGGCTCACGGGTGTTGCTGCGGCGACCACTGTCAGCGTCACCGACCAGCCTGGCACCGTCACCAATTTGATCACGACCACCGGGTTGAACACCGCTAGCATCGTTGGCGGCACGGTCGCGGGTTTTGCGGCGGGTGATGCGAACTTGGCCGGCAACAACACCGTAAAGAGATTTGCGCTGGCAGGTCAGGGCACCGGCGCCGCAGGCGCACCAGGCGGTAAGTCATGGAACGCGTGGACCGCCTATTCACGCAGCAATATCGGCTACAACTTCTCGCCGTTGCAATCGAGCGGAAACGTGAACGTCTATCTTATCGGCGTCGATTACACGTTCGACAACAATATGATTTTCGGCGTGGCAACCGCCATTGATCGCACCAACATCGATCTCAACTTTTCGGGCGGCAAACTCGATGGACGCGGCGTGACGGTTTCGCCGTACCTCGGCATCCCGATCAACAAGAATCTGGCGTTTGATGCCACGGTGGGCGTCGGCCGTACGAATCTGGATACAACGAGTGCAGGCGTTTCGGGTTCGACCAGGGACAACCGCACGCTGGGCACGCTTGGGCTTACTTATCGCGAGGTAATCGGCGCGTGGAGTTTGAGCGGACGCGGCGCGTACCTGGCGGTGCGTGACAAACTCGGCGCCTACACACTGACGAATGGCACGTTCGTTCCGGATGGAACGGTCAACGTTGCGCAGCTTCGCCTGGTAGGGCAGGTTGCTTATACGACGGGGAATTTCACGCCCTATGTGGCATTGAGCTATATCAAGGACGTGCGTCGTCCCGACCAGGCGGCGGTTGGCGGCATATCCGCCGCGAACGACAAGGACGCGTGGACCCCGGCGATTGGCGTGCGCTTCAGGGCTGACAACTCACTGTATGGCAGCATTCAGTATTCGAGTGAACGCGCGCGCTCTGAAGTCAAAAACGATCAACTGTTGCTGAGCATCGGTCTGCGCTTCTGAGCAGTGCCGGCTGCATCGGCGATATTTGCCGGTGGGGCTGGTGAGGCTGACATGAAACTGCCGCGTCGCTGGATTATTTTCAGCCCGGCAGTTTTGTTTTGTACCGCTTGTGCGGTGCTTCAATCGCCGTCGGAGCACGCGCGCTCACTGGCGGACGCAGCGGGTTTTCGGTCGTTAGAAGTCGCGGATGCAAGGATGCGCGCGTTTGCAAAGCCGGCGTCCCGCAACCCGACGAATCGTGTAACGGTGTATGTCGAAAGCGACGGCGCGCCGTGGCGGTTACCCGACGAACCGCCGCCCGACCCGACGCCCGTAAGGCCGCTGGTATTGCGCATGGCCATTGCCGACCCGTCGCCGGCAGTCGTTTATCTTGGCCGCCCGTGTCAGTATTTAAGCTTGATTGAGCTCTCCAACTGCGACCCCTCTTTGTGGATACGCGGCCGTTTCAGCAATGAGGCGGTGACGGTCATGAATCAAGCGGTTGATCAAGCCAAACGGATGTATGGCGCGAGCGAGATCGATCTGGTCGGATACTCAGGCGGTGGCGCGATGGCGGCATTGATCGCCGAACGTCGGACCGATGTTAAATGTCTGGTCACCATTGCCGCGCCGCTCGACACGTCCGCATGGACCGACGCATTGCGCGTGTCGCGCCTCGACCTTTCATTAAACCCCGCAGATGCGGCCGAAAAACTGCGCAGCGTCCAGCAGACTCATTTCACGGGCAGCCGCGACCAGACAGTCCCCGCGTCGACTGCGAAACGATTTTTTGAGCGCGTGACGGGCGCTACAGTTATCACCAAAGAGGGTTACGACCATCGCTGTTGCTGGGACGACGAATGGTCAAACCTGCGCCGCTTGTCCTGCCTTTCGCAATAGCTAAGTAAGTGTGTTCGCGGGTGGCCGGCCCGTCGACGATCAGCGGAACATCATTGGCATTGGCACCGTAATCGACTGGATCAAGGCATCGAGGCCGCCGCCCGATTGCAGGAATATCGGCGTCTCGTTGAGAATCTGCAGCGGATCTTCACCCGGCTTCGGCTTGTCGGGCGCGAATGCTGTTTGATTCTTTTTGACATCCAGGTTCCGGTCGAGCTGAGTGAGCCGGATATTGGTTGCACCGTCGTGTACAAGGTTGTAAACGCCGGCGCGCGCATCAGCCGTATCTTCTGCAATTAGCGCCACCTCGAAGTCGGTGCCCCGCACGCCGATGGTTGCGGTAAGCGTATTGATACGCACATTGGCCGGCCGCCGTTTGGCGATCAGCCCCGTGACCATGCGCACCGTGCCGCGCAACAAGGTAACAATTGATGAATCGGTAGGCGCCTTGTCATACTTGAACTCAGTGAATTGAAACCGCGTGTTCGGGCGCACGAGTACCGTCGAGTCATCGGCCAATTTGACCAGCGTCTCGCTTTTAGCCTCGGTTACGATGGTATCGCCGGCCATTATTTTTTGCCTGGGCCCGGCCGCGCGCACAACATCATCGGCGCCGGTAATCGTCACTTTCCCCGTCAGTTGCTGAATAGTCCCCGCGTCAGCGGCAAATAACGTCGACGCGAATGCGGCAAGCAGCAGCGTCGAGACGAATCTTGTTACCACGTTTGATGCGCTCACTTTTTATTCTCCCTTACCCACCGTCTTTGAATTGTTTACCCATGACCAGCTTCGTATGGTAACCGCTCGCGCCGCCAATACCTGCGTATTGCGTCCTTGCAGTGCCGGCGACTGCGCACTATGCCTGTTAAGTGTGTAACACCGTGCGCGAACGTTTGTTTGCGCGGAACGATACAATGACCGCCGATTGATACAACAGGGCAGGAGGACGCATGAAAGCCACCGGCAGCGCAGCGAGCAAGGCAGCGATTATTGTGCTCTCGATGGGGGCGGCGATCGCGACGGCTCAGACATATCCCAACAAGCCGATTCGCTTTCTGGTCGGCTTTGTGGCCGGAGGCACCAATGACATTGTGGCGCGCGCGCTCGCGCAGAAGCTGAGCGAGAACATCGGCCAGTCGGTGGTCGTCGAGAACCGGGGGGGCGCCAACACTGCAATCGCAACCGAGGCGGGCGCACGGGCGGCGCCGGATGGCTATACGATTCTTCTCAATGCACCCGGCCACGCAACGAATCCGGCGCTGATGAAGTTGGCGTTCGACCCGATTAGCGACTTCGCATTTATCTCGCTGGTCGCCGAAGCGCAGAACATCGTCGTTGTGCATCCGCAGTTTCCGCCGCGCACTGTGCAGGAACTCATTGAGCTGTCCAGGAAACGGCCGGGCCAGATTAACTTCGCGTCATCAGGCACCGGCACGACGGTCCACCTCTCAGGCGAGTTGTTTCAGCACATGACCGGCACGCGATGGGTGCACATTCCTTACAAGGGCGGCGGTCCAGCCGTCATCGAATTAATTGCAGGACAAACCCAAATCATGTTCGCCAACATGCCGACCGCGATACAGTATGTGCGCGACAATCGGTTGCGTGCGCTGGCGGTCACCGGCGCCCGCCGGGCGGCAGCCGTTCCCGCGCTGCCGACGGTGGCGGAGAGTGGCGTGCCGGGCTATGAAGTAACCGCGTGGTATGGCGTATCGGCGCCGGCCAAAACGCCGCGCGTGCTTATCGATCGCCTGCACAGTGAAATTGTGCGCGCCGTCAATTCGCCTGACTTGCGCGAGCGCCTGACTTCGCAGGGTGCTGATCCCCTTCACATGACTCCCGAGCAGTACACGGCTTTTATGCAAGGTGAAATCGCCAAGTGGGCGAAGGTCATCAAGGCGGCCGGGATCAAAGGCGAGTAGCCAAGACGATTAGCTCCGGCCAACAGGCGCGCTTCGTTATGACGAATTGGCCACCTGCCGGGCGGACCCGGACGCCGAAACATTTTCTCCGAGCAGGCCGAGCGCATTCAAACCGAGCACGCGCGCGCGGTCTGCCTTGCCAAGGCAGGGTACCGTGTCGAGTCTTGCAAGCGGATTTTGCTCGCCCATGTCGAACGGCGCATCGGTGCCCAGCATGACGCGGTCAGCGCCGACCTGTTGCACTAAAAATGCCAGCGCCTTGTCATCGTGCGTGAGCGCATCGAAATAAAACCTGCGCAGCAGGTCGCGCGGCGACGACGCTTTATTTACATGCGGCTCCTTGCGCACCGAGTAGCCGTGAGCCAGCCGTCCAATCTGATAGGGCAGATAGCCGCCCCCATGGGCGAGCACTATGTTGAGCTCCGGTAATTCGTCCAGCGCACCGCTGAACATCAGATGCGCAGCCATGGTCACCGTATCCAGGGGGAACCCTACGAGATTCGACAGATAGTAGGTTTCAAGGCCGCAGCGCTCGCCAGTGAAATGCGGGTGCGTAAAAATAAAAACCTTCAACTCCTGGGCACGTTTGAGTACCGGCCGGTAACGTTTCTCTGCGAGCTGATCCCACACGATCGTACAGCCGAGTTCAACAGACCGGAACCCATAATCCTTTACTACGCGCTCGAGTTCCGCGACAGCCGCATCGGCATTTTGCATCGGCAGGGTTGCCATGCCGCGTAAGCGATCCGTTCGCTTCGCCACCATGTTCGCCACGCCATCGTTAGTGACGCGTGCCGCCGTAATGGCCCGGTCAACGTCAATGTTGTAGAAATAAATCATCGGCGTTGGCGAGATGACCGAAATGTCGAGACCTTTTCGATCCATGCCGGCAACTTTAGCGTCGGCATCAAAAAATTCGTCGAATAACGGACTCACATGGCCATCGTCGCGCATGAGTTTCTCGCCGTTGTCCGTCACGGCGAAGCGCATACCGTAGTCATGTGGACGGGCGCGAATGAGATCGAGCATTTCGCGCGGGAACACGTGGCTGTGCACGTCGATGCGCGGAGTTTTTGCCATGCTGGTTTCCTCTAACAGGGGGTATCGAGCGGCCGTCCCGGACCGGGACGGCCGGCTATTTTAGCCCGCGCGGCGCGGCATTTGAATCGCTTTTACGGGTATGTATGCTACCGTTGTCACTCGCCGTCAAACCATAACGAGGAGGAACTTATGTCATACCGCAAATCACGATTTGTGCTCGTATCAACGCTCGCATTGGCAACGTTGGGTATCAGCGGGTGCGTCGATCCGCAAAAAAATAGAATGACTTTTTTTGTCACTAGCGTCGGCAGCGGTAAAGGCGCTGATCTGGGCGGCCTGGCCGGCGCGGATCGGCATTGTCAGAGTCTCGCTCAGGCAGTTGGCGCGGGCAATCGCACCTGGCGCGCGTACTTGAGCACTGCCTCAACTGAAACGACGCCGGGCATTAACGCAATCGACCGCATCGGCCGCGGTCCGTGGCAAAACGCGAAAGGCGTGGTAATTGCAACAGACATCGAAAACCTGCATGGCGCCAACAACATTACCAAGCAGACCAATCTGAGCGAGAAAGGCGCGGTTGTGAACGGGCGCGGCGATACGCCAAACACACATGACGTTCTGACCGGCTCGCAACGCAACGGCCTTGCTTTCCCGGCGGGCGCCGATCTGACCTGCGGCAATTACACCAAGAGCGGCGCGGACGGCACGGTGCAATTGGGGCATAGCGACCGTCAGGGGTTAACCGATGATGATGTCGCGCGCTCGTGGAATTCGTCGCATGCTTCGCGCGGCGGCTGTAGCCAGCCTGCACTGGTCAGCACCGGCGGCGCGGGGCTCTTCTATTGTTTTGCGACTAATTAATCGAATTACTTGGAAAAACGGGGCCCGCGGGCTCCGTTTTTTTGGTTCGCGCCAGTTAGCTTTTAAACTGTTGAACAGCGGTCAATGCAAGGTGCGCACGTCTGGTGCGAGACGCAATCCGATGTTGAGTAAAATTACGCGCGACCCGACAAGCAACACACTGCCTTTGAGACGATTATTGCCGTTATCGCTGTACTCGAAATCGTAGGCGCGCTGCAGCCTGACCTGTCCGTCGTCATCGCGCTTCAGTTTTAGATTCGCAATCGCTACCGTGTCGTCCAGCAACATCAGCCCATCCGCACTGCAGGCTGCGCGCGCGGCGCTTACCGCAATTTCGCGTATTTTCAGACTGTCGAGCCATAACCAGACAGCAGAAGCGAGTAACACGATTGCGAAAATTTCAACGCCGGGCATCGCACTATTTTAGACCAGACCGTTTCTGCAGCTAGACTGAGATTAGGCGTTCGCTATTTCTTCACGGCGCGCGAACGGCACGCAAACGGCAGAAAGCTCGCGGGGATGTTGGTCTGGTTGTGGCCATGCAGCGTCATCTTGTCCGGCGCTTCGGCGTAGCCGCAAACCCACGTAACCGGCACGACGGGCGCGTCTTCGACCACGGCCGCCCGCAGTGTAAGAATTTTCTTGGAGATGACGCCGTTGGCGCGATTGCCAAACGTGATATGAATGGCGCCGTCCTGCACGGCGATCGAACTGACCGCGTCGCTCACGATCTTTTCAGCAGGCGGCAATCCCGCGCCGGCGTTGTCGGATGGAAATGCCTGCAGCATTGCCCACGATAAGGCGTTGGGGGTTTTCGCGATGTCGGCGAGCGGCAAAGCTTTGTTGATTTGATCCCGCACGATCTGGTCCTGAAAACTCGGCACCGCCATCAACGCGAGCACCGCAATGACAATGACCACTACCATCATTTCCACCATCGTAAAGCCGGCGTGGAGTTTAGGCATTTTCTGTAAGTCTCTCATGGGAATGCAAGCTGACGTTCGTGCGTCGTCGAGGCGCCGATGATAACGGATTGCAAAAAGTCCGGACGGTGCAGTTGCCAAGCTGCGCGGCGCAAGGTTGAGTGCACCCAACGGTGGTTTGGAGCACAGAGGCTTTTAGCCGGCATTGCGCGCACGATAAGACGCGAGCTTAATGGCTCTCGGCCTACAGCATTTCGAGCGCACGCGGGCCGTGCGGTGGTGGAAACAAACCATCAAGTTCTGCCAACTGCGAAACACTTAGCGGATGCTCGAGAGCGCCGAGATTTTCGCGCAAGCGGTCGGCGCGGCCGGACTTCGGTATTACGATAACGTCATCGCGCGCGAGCAGCCACGCGAGCGCCGCCTGGGCGGGCGTCGTGCCATGCTCGCGTGCGAACGCAGAAAGTTTGCTGTCATCGATGAGACGCGCTTGTTCGAGCGGAGAATAGGCCATCACCGGTATGTGCCGTTCGCTTAGCCATGGAAGTAAATCGAATTCGACGCCGCGGCGCGCGAGGTTATACAGCAGTTGGTTGGTCGCGATGGCGGCGCCGCCGGCCAGCTCGGAAATCTCCTGCATATCGGCGAGATCCAGATTACTTACACCGTAGTGGCGAATTTTGCCCGCACTTTGCAACGCGACGAGCGCGTCAAGCGTTTCCGCAAATGGCACGCTGCCCCGCCAATGCAGGAGATACAAGTCGAGCCGATCGGTTTGCAAACGCTTTAGACTTTGTTCGCATGCTTTCACTGTGCCGCGTCGTGTCGCATGGTGCGGCAGGACCTTGCTTACGAGAAAGACTTCATCGCGTCGACCCGCGATCGCCTCGCCGACCAACTGCTCGGCGCGCCCGTCGCCATACATTTCAGCGGTATCGATAAGCGTTGCGCCGAGGTCAAGGCCGAGGCGTAAGGTCGCGATTTCTTCTGCGCGTCTCGCCGGGCTATCGCCCAAATACCAGGTGCCCTGACCGAACGCCGGCACGCGTTCGCCGTTGGGCAAAGCCACCGTTTTCATAGGTCAATTATTGATCTTTCGTGACTATTCAGCCTGAAGCTATTGTACAAATAGTACGCAGTGTGTATGCTGTGATGCATGGACGAACTGCCGGATCTTTCGCGCCTTACGCACGACCAGAAAGACGATCTGATCCGGATGCTGTTTCCGTTGATCGAG
>JANYCE010000124.1 GCA_025360445.1 Betaproteobacteria bacterium | reverse complement strand
CCGTAGGGCGTAATAACCAACGGGCATTGCGCCGATGAATTTCAATCGCGGCACACTACCGCGACAAATCATCGAAAAGCACCCCTGAGCGGGCTTGGTCGATTTTGCTCCGTGACGTCTGTACCCCTCAAGGGGCTATTGGGAGAATTAATGTTGCGGCACTTTAATTCGGCGCAATGCCCGCCTGGTTATTGCGCCCTACGATTTCTGATGCTTGCATGCACTAGTGTGGTGCTTCGCACACACGAGACATTCCCTCCCCTTCAAGGCAAGGGCTGGCAATATGAGTTTGTAGTGGATAGTTCTGATCGCGACTTCGCGGCGCAAACGTCGTCTACCAACAATTGAATCCGTGATCGCGCATTTGAACTGAAGGTCGCACAACTAAATTCGAGTGCCCCTTCTGTACAGTTGCGCAGTAGTTTCATCAAAGCCGCATCGCCGTTTATGTGGCGTGCTGAAATTTATTGAACCGCGCATCGCGTCGGCGGGCATCGCGCGTCGCGCACGAACGGCCATTCACTACAAGCTCGTTGGCGACAGTCTGGAAAATTTTCCGGTGGTCATGAAAAGAATTCCCGGGAGGTGCATTAAGCACAGGCTCGACGATGCGGCGAACACCGTACGTATATAAGCAAACGCACGATCACATCGGAACGGACTCAGAGGGTGAAACAATGCGGTGATATATCAAGCACTTGAAATGCTGTTCAAAGTGCTGAGCGAAACGCAGGGGTGATGGAGGGTGACGCTGGCGTTTACGCGAGGAGGGTCTTGCTTCGGCGACTGCGCTGGCTGCAATCGGTACTACGATGAAACGAATAACGGGAGCCGGGGAGCCCAGCTCCCGCTCGAACAACAGCCGTTACTTCTTCTTAGCTGCTTTCTTTTTTGCTTTTTTCTTCGCTGCCATGGTTCTCTCCTTACGAGTGGTTAATTAACTACAAGTGCATACAACATTTATTTCTGCACTCCCAAATCATCGTGCACATCGTTGCTTATGTTTCGCATTTTGTTTCCAAAACGCGATTACGATGTTTGGTGCGCCAATTCTAAGCTACCTAGAAAAAGAAATGCAACAATTTTGTAAAATAATTTGAAGGAGTGTGGTAGGTGTGTTGCAAGTATGCCGTCGGAATTTTCGCGGTACAGTATTGTGCTGCACAGTTATTCGTTTTAGCGCATGCATAGTTTGTTTGTCTCTTGTTGAGCAACGCAGTGATGCCGCAATAAAGTTGCGACAGTTTTTTGTCGTCGGTTATGGCAACAAATGTTCAGTCGAGAATAATTGCGCAATGCTTTCACGCTCGCGGATAAGATTCATCGCGCTTCCGCTGATCATCACTTCCGCGGCACGCGGCCGCGAATTGTAGTTCGAGCTCATCGTCATTCCATACGCGCCGGCAGACATGATCGCCATGAGATCGCCCTCGACGAGGCTCAAGTCGCGATCGTGGCCCAAAAAATCACCGCTTTCACAGATGGGCCCGACGATTTCATAGCGACGGCCAGGGGTGCGCCGCGGCGTGACCGGCAAAATATCGTGCCACGCGTCATACAGCGCCGGCCGGATCAAATCGTTCATTGCCGCATCAATCACCGCAAAGTTACGGTCGGAACCATGCTTGAGGTGCTCCACTCGCGTGAGCAGAATGCCGGTGTTTCCGACGAGCGATCGGCCCGGCTCGAACATTATTTTTTGTTTGCGATCTCCCAAGCAAGCGGTCAGCGCATGGATGTACTCGGCCACGGGCGGCGGCGTCTCGTCGCGATAGCGAATGCCGAGACCACCGCCGATGTCGATATGTCCGATATCGATGCCGGTCGTGGACAATCGATCGACAAGATCCAATAATTTTTGCAGTGCAGCTATAAACGGCGGAATTTCGGTCAGTTGAGAGCCGATGTGGCAATCAATGCCAATGATGCGCAGGTTTTTAAGCGCGGCAGCTTGCCGATACAGCGATAACGCTGCCGTGAAAGGTATGCCGAATTTATTGTCCTTAAGCCCGGTGGCGATATACGGATGCGTTTTTGCGTCGACATCCGGATTCACTCGCAGGCTGACGGGCGCGACCATGCCTGCTTCGGCCGCCAGCCGATCAAGGCGCGCGAGTTCGTTCTCCGACTCAACGTTGAAACACAGGATGCCAGCGTCTAATGCCGCCCTTATTTCGCTAACTGTCTTGCCGACACCTGAGAACACGGTTTTGCGCGGGTCGCCCCCCGCGGCGAGCACGCGCGCGAGCTCGCCGCCGGACACGATGTCGAAACCACTGCCGAGCCTGGCCAGCACGTTGAGAATCGCAATGTTGGAATTTGCTTTTACGGCGTAGCAAATAAGGTGATCGCGATGGATCAGCGCTTCGTCATAAGCGCGATAGGCCGCTTCGAGAGCAGTCCGCGAATAGACATAGCACGGCGTGCCGAACTCAGCGGCGACGCGCTCAAGCGCAACGTCCTCCGCATGCAAAACTCCATTGCGGTACGCGAAGTAGCTCACTTCGTGGCCGGCGTTATTTTGTCGTCGGCGGGTTTAGTGGCCGCCGTCGGGGCCGCTGGCGGAGCACCAGCAGATTTTGGCGCGGGAAGGTAAAGCGGACCCTTCAGCCCGCAGGCTGAAAGCATTGATGCGAGGATTAACAACCAAAGGGATTTACGCATTATTTTTTTGCCGGGTTATCGCGTCAGTTAAATCAAGGCGCTTGCTTCAAAGACCAGACGGCTGGTTGCATCTTTGCGGTTCAGAGGGCGGCTTCGCGTTACGTTTCGACACTTTGTGCATTCAAAGAATATTAGCACAGCGTTTTTCATCGATCTCTCACCCGCTTGGCCTTGGTTGCCTAGTCTTTGTTGCCTGGTTTTTATTGCTTGGTTTTTTCTTTAAGCCAGCAGGAACCGGTGTCCATCGAGGCGCAAGCTCCGCCGGCGCTCCTTGTAATCGGGTAACACGCGCTCGACCCAGGCCCAGAATCGCGATGAATGATTGGGTTCACGTAGATGCGCGAGTTCATGCACCACCACGTAATCGATCAGCGCCGGTGGAGTCTGAATCAAGCGCCAGCTAAGATGCACGCGGCCATCAGGGTGACAAGTTCCCCAGCGCGTTCTGGCATTTGAGAGTCGAATGCTGGGCGCGCGGACATCGAGAACGCGGGCGAAATGCGCCGAACGCTCCTCAAACCAGCTTTGCGCGCTGGCGCGCAGCCACTCGATTACAGGTTTCGCAAGCGCCGCCGGGTCGTCGCCAACGTTCACCGCAACGCCCACGCACAGGCGGTTGCCGTCTCGCCGCACGCTCTTTTCGTTGGTCAAAGTCAATATCAGCGGCTCTCCCAGCATCATCACGGGAGTGCCGGCTTGCCAACTGAAGGGAGCCGGCCGGCGCGCCTGCCATTGCGCAAGCTTGAGCGAAATCCACTGCGCGTGCCGCGCAAGCAGCATGTCGATGCGCGACTGAGAGGCCCGCCACGGCGCCCCCACGCGCAAGCCATCTTCATCAATCGTCAAGGTGATGCTACGGCGACGCTGGCTGCGTTTAAGTGTGTATTCGACGATTGCGCCATCGATCAGATAGCGCTCGCGGCTGGTGCTCCGGGCCGGCGCATTGGTGCGCCCGAAAAGAAGTCGCGACAATCTAGATATTGACATGTTCAAGGCGGCGCATTTCCGCTTCTATCCAGGCTTCAACATCGCGCGTTACTGCATCTGCCTTCCTGCCATGAGTGTCGATCGGCTTGCCGATGCTGACCGTAATCGTGCCTGGATATTTGCGAAAGGCATGCCGCCGCCAGCAGGTGCCGGCGTTGTGAGCTACCGGTATCACCGGTGCACGTGCGTGTACGGCAATCGCAGCGCCCCCGGTTTGATAATTGCCGCGGGCGCCCGGCGCAATCCGGGTGCCTTCCGGAAACACGATAATCCAGAAGCCGTGCTTTAAACGGTCTTTGCCCTGCGTCAGCATCTGCTTCAACGCACGCACGCCGGCTTTACGGTCGATCGCGACCGGCGAAACCATGGCGAGACCCCATCCGAAAAAAGGTATCCACAGCAATTCGCGCTTGATTACGTAGACCTGTGGCGGAAAAATTACCTGGAAAGCGAGTGTTTCCCACGCCGACTGGTGTTTAGACAAAACGACACACGCCTGCGCGGGAATATTTTCGGCGCCGACAACCTGATAACGGATGCCGCACAGGGCCTCGACTGCCCACAACACAAGTCGTGTCCACGTCGAGATGATGCGATAGCGGGTGAATGGATCGAATGGAAACGTCAGCAGTGCGATGAGCGCGAAAGGCGGCGTAATCAACAGTGTAAAAGCGGCGAACAGGAATGAGCGCAATAAAACGCTCATTGCACGATGGCTTTCACTGCCTCATCGAGATCCGCATGGATCGTAACGTGGGGAGGCAGGCCGCCGGCTGCCTGAGTTTGGAGTCCTTTGCCCGTCAGGACCAGCATTGGCCGCGCTTTAACCGCCGCGGCCGCCTGCAGATCGCGTAGCGAATCGCCGATGCTCGGCACGCCGGCGAGTTCGGTGTTAAAGCGGTGCGCGATTTCTTCGAGCAAACCAGGCTTGGGCTTGCGGCATGTGCAGCCGGCATCTTGCGCGTGAGGACAGAAAAACACCGCGTCGATGCGCCCGCCAACCTGACTCAGCGCCTTGTGCATCTTTTCGTGAATCGCATTCAAGGCCGCGACTTCGAAGAGCCCGCGCCCGATGCCCGACTGGTTGGTCGCGACGACCACGTGATAGCCGCCATGATTCAAGCGGGCAATCGCTTCGAGACTGCCTGGAATAGGACTCCATTCAGCGGGGGATTTAATGTATTCCGCGCTATCGTGATTGATCACGCCGTCGCGGTCGAGAATGATGAGTTTCATGCGGCGAGTTTCGAAATGTCGGCGACGCGGTTCATGCTCAGTCGCAAATCGCTGAGCAAGGCCAAACGATTGCGGCGCACGTCGATGTCGTCCGCCATCACCATGACAGATTCAAAAAACGCATCAACGGGGTTTTTCAGGATCGCAAATGCTTTCAGATAACCCGTGTAATCGCCTTTTTCGAAGAGCGGCGTTGCAGTTTTATCTGCAATCGCGATCGCCTCGAACAAGGCGCGCTCGGCAGGGTCGTGCAACTTTGCCGCCTCTGTACGGGTGACTGTCTCGCCTCTGCCTTGCGCTTGCTTAAGAATGTTAGCCACGCGCTTGTTCGCGGCGGCGAGGCTGGCGGCTTCGGGCAGACTCCCGAAAGCGCGCACGGCGGCCAACTGCAACGGTACTTGGTCGAGCCGCGCTGGCAGCTCTCTGCAGAGCACCGACTCGATTTCATTCGCCGTGTAGCCGGCCTCCCGCAAATAACCCCGCAGGCGTTCGTGGATAAAGAGTTGCAAATCCGAAGATGCGTCGGCGAGCATACCGCCCGGAAATGCTGCAAACGCAGCACTCACCAGATCATGCAACGACACGCGCAGGTTGGCCTCAACCAGAATGCGAATTACGCCCAGCGCATGGCGTCGCAATGCAAATGGATCTTTATCTCCGGTCGGCTGCTGCCCGATGCCGAACAAGCCGGCGAGCGTTTCGAGCTTGTCCGCCAACGCCAGCGCAATCGCGACGGCGGCCTTTGGCAACGCGTCGCCGGCGAACCGCGGCCGGTAATGCTGCTCAATTGCATCGGCGACACGCGCGTCCTCACCGTCGGCTAACGCATAGTAGCGGCCCATGATGCCTTGTAACTCGGGAAACTCTCCAACCATGCCGCTCAGCAAATCAGCTTTGGCGAGCCGTGCGGCGCGTTGCGCGAGCGCGACGTCAGCCTCGAGCAGATGAGCAATGCGGCCGGCAAGTGCCGCGACTCTTGCGCTGCGTTCGAGCTGGTTGCCCAATTTGTTGTGGTAAGTGACCTTCGCGAGCAGCGGCACGCGATCATCGAGGCGGATCTTTTTGTCCGCTTCGAAGAAAAAACGCGCATCCGCCAGGCGCGGCCGGATGACCCGCTCATTGCCCTCGATAATATTCGCGGGATCGGCGAGCCGCATATTGCTCACGATCAGAAATTTATTGATGAGCTTGCCGGCGTGATCGAACAGCGGGAAATACTTCTGGTTTTGCCGCATCGTAAGAACCAGACACTCGGGCGGCACGGCAAGAAATTCGGGCTCGAACTTTCCCGCATAAACCGTAGGCCGCTCGACGAGCGCCGTCACTTCATCGAGCAGAGATGCGTAATCCGCGGCTTCGCCCAGGGCAGCACTGAGTGCCGCGGCTTGCGCACTTAGTTGGCGCGCAATGTCGGCGCGGCGTTCATCGAACGAC
>JANYCE010000121.1 GCA_025360445.1 Betaproteobacteria bacterium | reverse complement strand
GTGCCGCGATCGCGCGACATCGCCATCCAGCCGGCGTCGGTGATGACCCAGCCTTTGGCCGGCTGATGCCCGATGACCGTCGCGAGCACGGACACGGCTATGTCGTCGAGCGTGCAGACGCCGAGCCCCGCCATGACCAGATCGAAAAACATGTAGACGCCGGCACGTACTTCGGTGACGCCGCTTAAGTTTTCACTGTAAGTCGCCGTCGGCGTGGAGCCCACGCTGACGATCGGGCACGGCAGCCCCGCCGCGCGAAGCTGTCCGGCACACTGCACTACCGCCGCCCGTTCGCGTATGGCCATCGCGCGTATTTTTTCCACCGTATCGCAGTTATACGAGTCGCCAGCATGCGTCATGATGCCGCGCAATTGCGCGCCGCTCGATTCCAGAATGCGGCCGATTTCAACGAGCATGGCGTCGCCGGGTTCGACGCCGGAGCGATGGCCGTCGCTGTCGATCTCGATCAACGCCGGAAAACGGGCACCAAGCGCTACGCCGCGCGCGGCAACGATGCGCGCGGATTCGACATTGTCGAGAATGATGGTGATATCGGCGCCTTTGCGTTGCAATGCTGCCACGTGATCAAGCTTGTTCGGCGTGATGCCGACCGCGTACAGAATGTCCGTGACGCCGTGCGCAAGAAACTGCTCGGCTTCTTTGAGCGTCGATACGGTGATGCCGCCGGGCTGGCCGAAAAGCGCCAGGCGCGCGACTTCAACGCTTTTGGCGGTCTTGACGTGCGGACGCAGCCCAACTTTTAACTGCGCCAGGTGGTCGCGCATGCCCGCGATATTGCGTTCGAGCTTGCCGCGCTCAAGCACCAGGCAGGGGGTTTCCAGTTGATGGAGATTCATGTTGACCATCTGATGATCATACCGGATGTCGCGCCGCCGATTGTTCGCAGCGCAGGCATCGCGACCCATCGATCGACAATAAGCGCGCCAGCCGGGCGAGCACAGCGCGAGAGCAAGACCCGCGCAATAATATAGAATCCTGTCGCAGCGTTGCGCGGGCAGCAGCACCATCGGCTGGGGTTGCCTCGAGTGTGGCGCGATCGAAGCCGCATCTGCATCGGCGAGAGTTCATGCCATGAAGAATCTTTTGCACTTTTTTTGGGCTAACTACCACAAGCGGGAAGGCGACGAGCGCCGCTATCAGAACAGCAACACTGAAATCCAGAAATGGGCTGAAAAACTACTCGAAAAAAATTTTACCGTTCACAGTACTTCGTTTATCAATCAAGGACGCGTGACGATTTCGGCACAGGACATCCTGCTCGGCGGGCTGACCTGGGACGCGAATCCTGATGCGGCCGGCAAGCTCGGAAGGTCGCAGCGCAATTGGGTATCCGACAACAAACTGGCGGCCGGCGACCCGGGTCATCCCAACACTTATATCCTCACGCCCTGGGTGCCGGTGTTTCCCCCGGAATGGACCGATCACATGCCGCTCGTCGATTCGCAATTGGCGGCGGCCAGGGTAATTTTCGGGATCTGCGGCCCTATCTGGCACGAGCAGACCCTCGCGCTCGACGACGAATCGATTCAAAGCAAGGTGAAATCGAAAGTGGTGCGCCTGAACATGTGCGTGAATTACGATGCGTTCAAAATCAATAAATCGACGTTCAATGCCGTCGGCCAGCGCAAATTGATCCATGTATCCAACCTCGGATCGTATAAAGGATTTGATTTACTGCTCGACAGCACCAAGGGGGTAACGATTCCAAGCATAGGCTCCAGGCAACTGGCCGGTATTCCGCACGGAAAGACGTCGATCAATGCGTACGGCAATCAGTACGTCATCAATCATCTCGGGCCTGTCGACAATGGCAACGACCGGCAGATTCTGGAACTGGTGACGGAGCACGATTTCTATATCCATACCGCTTCGATGGATGCGCAGGCCACTACTATTCTTGAGTTCGCGGCGCGCGGCCTTATTCCACTGGTGACGCCCGCATCCGGCTTTGACAGCGAGGATGCGATCTACCTGACGCCCTACGCTTCACGCAACAAAGACATCATAGCCGGCGCTCTGAAAATGCCCGAAGATGAGATGGTGTACCGCAGTGCGAGAATCCGGGAAAAAATCAAGCGGGATCATTCGTGGGAAAAATTTTTTGATACCATCGCGGAAACGATAAACCGCACGCGCGAGAATTGAAGCCCATGGATGAGCGCATTATCCTCACAAAACAACAGCTCCTCGAAATCGAAGGGCGTATCCGTATATCGCGACACGTAGAACGCTATGCGCTTTTGCGGCAATATGCCGCGGGTCATGTGCTCGATATCGCATGTGGTTGCGGTTACGGGTCATACCTGCTGGCGACCAATCCCGATGTAGAACACGTTACCGGGGTCGATGCGGACGCAGCATCGATTGATCACGCACGACACCACTTTCAGAATGAAAAAGCATCTTTCGTCAGGGCGGACATTGGAGAATTCACGAGCGATCGGAAAATAGATCTTGTGGTCAGCGTGGAAACGATCGAACACCTCAAAGACTTAGCCATCTTTAAGGGCCTGTTATTACGCAATGCGGTCGACAGATTTATCGTTACCTACCCGTCCAAGAAAACGACGCATTACAACAAGTTTCACTTCCACGATCTCAATATCGACGACGTTAAGGCTTCATTTTCCGGATATCAACTGGAGCGCAATTTCAACTGGGAGCACGAGTTCGACGTGTGTTTTTTCCGCCGCGCGTGAGCGCCGCGGGAACTCTGCTGTTAGGCTCGCGCCGCTGCGGACGCGCCAGGCGCTAGACGTTAAACCGGAAATGCATCACATCGCCATCGCGCACGATGTACTCCTTGCCTTCGACCCGCATCTTGCCGCCTTCTTTTGCACCGTGCTCGCCCTTGCACTTGATGAAGTCGTCGTACGCAATGACCTCGGCTCGAATAAAACCCTTCTCGAAATCGGTATGAATGACGCCCGCCGCCTGCGGCGCGGTGTCGCCCCTGCGCATGGTCCAGGCGCGAACTTCTTTCGGCCCGACCGTGAAGTAAGTCTGAAGTCCGAGCAAGTCGTAAGTGGCACGGATCAGGCGGTTAAGGCCCGGTTCCTGCATGCCGATATCGGCCAGAAAAATATTCTTGTCTTCGTCCGGCAGATCCGCGATTTCAGCTTCGAGTGCCGCACAGATCACGACCACCGGCGCATTTTCAGCCAATGCGTACGCCTCGACTTTGGCGAGCAACGGGTTGTCCTTGAATCCTTTGTCGTTGACGTTCGCAACATAGATTGCGGGCTTCGCCGTCATCAAACACAGCGGCTTTAAGAGCAGCGCGTCGTCCTTATCGAGCTTGAGCGCACGCACCGGTTTGCCTTCGTTTAGCTGAGCGCGCACTTTTTCGAGCAACGCGGCAAGCTTGAGCGCCTCCTTGTCACCGGCTTTGGCCGTCTTGCCGGCACGCTGGATGCCTTTCTCGACCGTTTCAAGATCGGCAAGCGCTAATTCGGTGTGTATTGTTTCGATATCCGAGATGGGATCGACTTTGCCCGCAACGTGGACGACGTTATCGTCGACGAAGCAACGTACCATATTGATGATGCCGTCGGTCTCGCGAATATTGGCGAGAAATTTATTGCCGAGCCCTTCGCCTTTCGAGGCGCCGGCAACCAACCCCGCGATATCGACGAACTCGACGACCGCTGGAATACTTTTTTCGGGTTTTGCGATGTCGATCAGCGGCTGCAAGCGCGAATCCGGCACCTCGACAATGCCGACATTGGGCTCGATCGTGCAGAACGGGTAATTTTCCGCCGCGATGCCGGCCTTGGTCAGCGCATTAAACAGCGTCGACTTGCCGACATTCGGCAGACCGACGATTCCACATTTAAGACTCATTCTGTTTTCTTCTCTTTCGTATGCAGTTTAAGCATTGCCGCTTCGTGCCTGGCTTCGGCGAGCAAGGGCCAGATTTCGAGACTGCGCGCAATTGCATCATCGATCAACGGCTGTTCCTCGACGCGCGGCGGGTGAAGCACGTAGTCGACGACTTCCTGCCCCGTCGCCGTATCACGCGGGTGGCCGATGCCAATGCGCAGTCGCCAAAACTCCTTGCTGCCAAGGCACTCGATAATATCCTTCAAGCCGTTGTGACCGCTGGCGCCGCCGCCAAATTTCATGCGTGCAATACCCGGCGCGAGATCGAGCTCGTCATGCACGACGAAAATTTCGCGTGGCTCTATTTTGTAAAAGGCGGCCACAGCGGCGACTGCCCGCCCCGAGTTATTCATAAAAGTGTCCGGCCTCAACAACCACGCGTCCCCGCCATTGCTCATTTTTGCAACCGCACCGTGAAACTTCCCATCGCTTCGAAACGCAGCCCGCGCGCTGCCGGCGAGCCGCTCCACCCACCAGAACCCTGCGTTGTGGCGAGTGCTCTCGTATTTTTTTCCGGGATTGCCCAGGCCGACGATAAGCTTCATAAATCGAATATGCGAGCGGTGAACAGCGTTTAAATATCCCAAAGGCGTCCGGCATGCCAGGTGCCGGTTGACACAAAAAAAGCCCGCGATATTCTGGCACCTGGGTGCGGTGCGAATATGGCGGGCCCGTATGCCGGACAACAAGGCCCGGTTTAGTCTTTCTTGCCGCCTTCTTTCTTGTCCCCGCCAGCGTCCTTCTTCTTGTCGCCGTCCTTGCCTTCCGCCGCAGCTGCTTCAGCCGGTGTCTGACCGGTGATCTCGGTGACCGGCGCGGCCCCGTCTTCCTCGGCGACTGCCACTCTTGGCACGTGCACGGTGACCACCGCGGGATTGTCCTTCTTGACGCGCGAAATCGGCTCGACGCCTTCAGGCAGGGCGAGGTCGTTGATATGCA
>JANYCE010000118.1 GCA_025360445.1 Betaproteobacteria bacterium | reverse complement strand
GCGTCGACTGCGCGCGCGGGCGATGATATCCACATACGCGCGTCCCGCCCCACCGGACATATCGCTGACTCCCCGTTAAGCGGCTCGCGCAAGATGCTGCTCATGAAACCCGACGCTGCGCGATTGGGCCGTCCGGGCCGCACGACGATTGTGGGCAGGCGCACGCAGCGGCCGTCGAGGTAGCCTTTGCGCGAGTAATCCGCAACTAATAATTCGCCGATGACCTTCTGGGCGCCGTAAGAAGACTGGGGCGTGGCCGCTGTTGCATCGCTGACGATGTCGGGCAGCTCGCCGCCGAAAGCTGCAACCGAACTGGTAAAGACGAGCCGCGCCGGGTGTGATTGCTGCCGGCACGCTTCCAGTACGAGCCGCATGGCATCGAGGTTAACGCGATATCCAAGATCGAAATCGGATTCCGCGCCGGCACTCACGACTGCAGCGAAATGGAACACGGCATGGGTCGGCGGTGCAAACACTCGATCGATAAAAGCCTTGTCCGCAATATTGCCCGTCGCTTGCCGTACGCGCGGGTCGGTGACCCCGCCTTGCAGCATTATTTGGTCGACCAACACCACTTCGGTGAGTTCCGTGAGAAGGCCCGGCTCAGCGGCGAGACCGCCGCGGGCAAGCAAAGCGCGCGCGACGCTCTGGCCGAGAAATCCGCCGCCGCCTGTTATCACGATTCGCATGTGGGTCAAACCCCGTCGATATATTCGTGCATTTAATTGACGCGCTATCATCGGGTTTTGATCCACGGCTTGCAACCGCCGCAGAAACGAAGCGACCGGCCGAGCCTTCCGCACAGCATCAGCAGGATTTATTTAGAATCCACCGTTCTATGCAGACAACGATGGCGGGCACGCGTGCTGTGACACTGGCTCGCTGCATTAAGGAGTTTGAGAATAATGAAAGCAACCGAAACTGTCGTTGATAGGCTGGCCGGCCGCAGTCGGTTCAGTCGCGCGGAGACGACGCGCATCGAAGACTTGTCGATATCGATCCGGAGCGACTGAAGGTGATGCTCACTTCCATTCGCGTGCGGCCTGCCATGCTGACAGATGTCCCGGCGATTACCGACATCTATAGACATCATGTGTTGCACGGACTCGCCACTTTCGAAATCGATCCACCCGATACCGCGGAGATGAAGCGCCGTTTTGAAGCGGTCCACGCCCTGGGGTTGCCTTATCTCGTCGCGGAAGCCGCCGGTGAAATTGCCGGCTATGCGTATGCCGCAATGTATCGCGCACGGCCTGCGTATCGATACGTTGTGGAAAACTCCGTGTATGTAGCCAGCGGTCGCACCCGACTCGGCGTGGGAAGCGCGTTGTTGCCGGCGTTGATTGCCGCGTGCACCGTCGCGGGTCGCCGCCAGATCATCGCCGTCATCGGCGACAGCGCCAATCGAGCATCGATCAGACTGCACGAAAAGTTTGGTTTTGAACGAGTCGGAATGCTACCTGCAGTCGGTCACAAGTTTGGCCGCTGGGTCGATTCAGTACTGATGCAAAAAGCAATTGGCGCTGACCGCAACTCGCCGCCGGACTGATGCCCGCGTTCGCCGGCCCGCCTACACATGATCTTCGAGCCCGACTTTCTCGCGCCAATCTTTGCTTTTGAATAGCAGCGGTTTCAACCCAAGCAAAATCAGCACGCCCGCGCCAACAAACATTGTGATCGCTATTGGCCGGTCAAAGAAGATGCCATAACTTCCGCCCGACATAGCGAGCGACTGGCGCACCGACAGCTCGAGCATCGGCGACAAAATAAGTCCGAGCGCAATCGGCGCGGGCTCGAAACCGGTTTTACGAAGCACATAACCGAACGCGCCCATGCCGAGCATGATCCACACGTCAACCACGCTGTTGCTGACGGAATACACGCCGAGAATACAAAAGCAAAGGATCGCGGGATACAAATACGAGTACGGTATGCGCAACAGGTTTACGAACAAGCCGACCAGCGGCAGATTCAGCACGAGCAGCACGACGTTGCCGACGTACATACTCGCGACGAAGCCCCAGAACAAATCGGGTTGCTGCGTGATCAACATTGGCCCCGGCGAAATGCCGTGCACCATGATCGCGGCCAGCATGACTGCGGTGATCGGGCCGGTTGGAATGCCCAGCGCCAGCATCGGTACGAAAGCGCCGGTCGCCGCTGCGTTATTGGCGGACTCCGGCCCGGCGACCCCTTCGATGGCCCCCCGGCCGAAACGCTCGGGGTGCTTCGACATCCGCCGCTCGATGCCGTACGCCACGAACGACGAAATGATATGCGCTGATCCCGGAATAATGCCGATCAGAAAGCCGATCACACTACCGCGGCTGATCGGGCCGATCGCCAGTTTCATTTCTTCGAGCGACGGAATCAACTGCCGCAGAGTCGGCCGCTGAATAGCGGGCGGCGTCTGCTGTCCCGCGGTCAACAGAATTTCCGACAAACCGAATAGGCCGACCGCAACCGGCACAATGCCGATGCCATCAGCGAGTTCGATGACGCCATAGCTAAAACGCGTATAGCCGCTCATCGCATCGATTCCGATCATGCCAAGCAACAGGCCAACCGCCGCCATCGCGAGCGTCTTCAGCATGGAGCCGCCGCTCATATAGGCCAGCACGAACAGTCCCATCAACAGCAAGCCGGTGTACTCGGGCGGGCCAAAACGCAGTGCGAATGATGCGAGTGTCGGAGCGAGAAACATCAGTGCCACGACCGACAGCGTGCCGGCGACGAATGAGCCGATCGCGGCGATTGCCAGCGCCGGTCCGGCGCGTCCGCGCTGGGTCATCGCATATCCGTCAATGCATGTCATGACCGACGCAGCTTCGCCCGGTATACGCATGAGTATCGAGGTGGTCGAACCGCCGTACATCGCACCGTAATAAACACCGGCGAGCAGCACGATGGCGACGATCGGATTGAGTCCGAATGTCGCGGGCAGCAGCAGACTGATTCCAGCGAGCGGCCCTAGGCCGGGCAGCATGCCGACCAGCGTCCCGATCACGCAACCAGCAAATGCATAGGCGAGCACCGATGGTTGCAACGCCACCGAAAAGCCGTTCATCAGATTGGCAAATACGCCGCCGTCCATCACAAACCCCACGGTCCGCGCGGCAGTTGCACTTTAAGCAACGACGCGAATAGGTAATAGGAAAGAAACGAGAAACCGAATGCGACAATTAAAGTTGGCGTCGCCCGCTTGCGCTCAACAACGCCGAGCATGAAGACGAGTAGTGCGATCATAGACAATCTGTAGCCGATGCGTTCGAGCGCAAATACCGCGACGGCGCATGCGATGAGCATCACGATGCCGCGGCGGCCTTCCGACCAGTCAACCGCGTTAAAAAGCGGTGACGTGCGTGCGCGCAATGCGATCAGCAGTCCGAATACGCCGAGCGCGGCGGCAATCATCAACGGCATGTAACCCGGCCCGGGCTCCGCCAGATTGCCGACCGGATACGCGCGATTCTGCCAGCCAACCACCGATGCAATCACCATGAGCACAAGGCCGGCCACCACATCGCTGCGCAATCCGCGCGCGGTGCCCCCGATTGGTTGTATGCCTGTGCCGCTCATCACCTATCCATCATTTTTGGTCTTCGACGCGGCCCACCGCTTTGACCGCTTCGGCGAGCCGTTTCGCGTCCGCCGCCCAGTATTTGGCGAATTCAGGGGCATCGAGATATTGAATCGGCGAATCTATTTTTACCATCATCGACTTAAACTCAGGATCGTCGACTGCTTTGCGCACGGCGTCGCGCAGCGTTTTCATTACAGGCTCGGGTGTGCCGCGCGGCGCAAACATGCCGGCCCAGATGTAGTACTCGATGTCATAGCCCATTTCTTTGAAAGTCGGCACCTGCGGAAAGGCTTCATGCCGTTTTGCGCCCCAGCCGACGATAGGCCGCAACCGGCCGGCCTTAACATGGCTGGCGACCGCCGCCGGCCCGCCGACCGTCATTTCGACATGACCACCAAGCAATATCGTAATCGCCGGTCCGCCGCCGTTAGTGTGGACGGCGCGCATTTTTAAATTTGCGGCGTGCAAAAACATTTCCATCGGCATATGCAATGCGCCGTAGATGCCAGACGTCGAATACGACATCTGGCCTGACTTCGACTTGGCGAGCGCGAGAAATTCCTTAAACGATTTTGCCGGGAGCGACGGGTGCACGACCAGAATGGTGGGATCAGCCGATATCAATGCGATCGGAATCACCTGATCAAGCGTGTAAGCGGGTTTGCGATCAAAAAGTTTGTCGGCTTCCGGTATCACCGAGATACTCGAGAGCGCCATTAACAGCGTATAGCCGTCAGGCTTGGCGTTGGCGACCAACGAATTCCCGACTGCACCGCCTGCGCCCGGGCGATTCGCGATGACCACTGGCTGCTTGAGAGCTTTTTCGAGAGCGACTGCCGTCGGCCGGGCCGTAATATCGGCTACGCCGCCGGGCGGGAACGGCACGATCAGCGTAATCGGCCGCGACGGATAAGCGTCCTGCGCGTGAACGTGTAGAGCCGCGAGCGCAAGCAGCGCGCCAATCAGAATACGAGTCATGACTCCTCCGGTTTTTTTGGGATGACTACGGCAAATCGTCTGCGCGATTCTACTGAATTACGCGATTCGCCGGGTACGCCTATGCGACCGGATTTTCGAGCGTGCCGATCGGCTCGATCGTGATGGCCACGCGGTCGCCCGCATGCAGGAATTTCGGCGGATTGAAACCGATGCCCACGCCCGCGCAAGTGCCGGTCGCGATCAGGTCGCCGGGTTCGAGGGTCATCACGCGCGACAGCGTTTCGATCAAGGTCGGGATGTCGAATATCAATTGGCTGACCGGCGCGTCCTGCCGCACTTCACCATTCACGCGCGTGGTGAGCTGTAATTTTGTAACGTCGCGCACTTCGTCGGCGGTGACGATGCACGGCCCCATCGGGCAATAACCGTCGAGGCTTTTGCCGAGGAACCATTGCTTGTGCTGATTTTGCAAAGTGCGTGCCGTCACGTCGTTGATGATGGTGTATCCGTACACATGATCGAACGCATCTTTCTTCGCGATGCCGCGCCCGCCGGTGCCGATCACCACCGTCAGCTCGCCTTCGTAATCCGTCGAATTCGTGTAGTCGAGATAACCCGGAATCGGCTCGCCGTGAGCGATCACCGAGTTGGGCCACTTCGTGAACATGATCGGCAATTCCGGAATCGCATCTTTACCGGCACTCGCGTCGAAGCCGCTAGCGTGGAATTCCTTCGCATGATCGTAATAATTTTTGCCGACGCACAGAATATTT
>JANYCE010000075.1 GCA_025360445.1 Betaproteobacteria bacterium | reverse complement strand
CCGCTCAGGGGATAGAAGTGCTGGTGCACATCGGCATCGATACCGTCATGTTAAAAGGCGCGGGTTTTACAGCTTTGGTGCGCCAAGGCGATCATGTTGAAGTAGGCCAAAGCCTCATTCGTTTTGACGTCGATTATGTCGCGCGCCATGCGCGTAGTCTGCTCACGCAAATCCTGGTCGCTAATGTCGAAAAAGTAGCGCGCATGGTGCCTGCCAGCGGAATAGTCATCGCCGGAAAATCAGTGGTCTTGCAGCTGGAGTTAATACAAGAATCGGCCAATGTGGCACTGGCGAGTCAAGCGCAATCGGGCTTTGTCCATGGTGCCAAAATTAGCTTGCCAAATATCACAGGTTTGCACGCTCGGCCTGCAGCAGTATTGGCAGCACTGGCAAAAAAATTCGCTTCGGAAGTACGCATCATGCGTGGTGCAGATGCCGCCAATGCCAAATCGGTCGTCGCCATCATGGGTTTGGCTACCCAATGTGGCGACGTCATCGAAGTTGCCGCCAACGGGCCGGATGCACACGAGGCGATTCAAGCGATTTCGGCCTTGCTGGCAGAAGGATGCGGTGAGAAACCCGGCGAGGCACCGCTTCAGCCAGCAACGATAGAACCCGTCACTGTGCGCGCGACCGTCAGCTCAAGCACCGAACTGGCTGGTGTATCGGCCTCCCCCGGTTTGGCGGTCGGCACCATTGTGCAATTTCGCGCTACGATCATTGACGTGGCCGAACATGGAGGCGCGCCTGCGCATGAGCGCAACCAACTCCAGCAGGCACTACACGAAGCGCGGCGTCAGATCGATATAATCAAGGCGGGCATGCAACGTCCGGAACAAACAAAAATTCTCGAAGCGCATCAAGAATTAATCGAGGACCCGGATCTGCAAGCTCTGGCGCTACGCGCAATCGACAACGGTAAAAGCGCGGGCTACGCCTGGCGTGCGGCGTTTTCGGAATATGCACAGAAATTGGAAGCACTCGAAGGCGCACACAATGCGCTGTTGCGTGAACGCGCCACGGATATTCGCGATATCGGACAGCGCGTTCTGGCATTGCTTGCCGGCGTCAAGCAGACGCAGATGATCGTGCCGGACGGCGCAATACTCATCGCCGAAGCACTAACGCCATCCGATACCGCTGCGCTTGACCGCAGTAAGGTGCGCGGCTTTTGCACGACATCGGGCGGCGCCACCAGTCACGTTGCGATACTGGCGCGCTCACTTGGCATCCCGGCTATTTGCGGCATCGACGAAGCCGCACTCAATTTGGTTGACGGCAGCGTAGTCGTTCTCGACGGAACACAAGGCTTGTTGCAATGTCAGCCAAGCGCGCTTGACATTGCCCAGGCGCATGCCCGCGTGGCACAGCAAAGCGCCATTAGCGAGCAAGAAAAAACCCAGGCACTAGCGCCCGCGACCACAACAGATGGGCATCGCATTGATGTCGCGGCGAATGCTCTTAATGCAGCAGACACCCACGCTGCCGTGGCCAATGGCGCTGAAGGTGTGGGCTTGTTGCGTTCGGAATTTTTGTTTGATGAACGTGATACCGCTCCAAGTGAAGAAGAGCAAGCCAACGCATATAGCGCGGTAGCACAGGCGCTAGGCAAAGAGCGCACGCTGATCGTGCGTACGCTCGATGTGGGTGGCGATAAACCCTTGTCGTATCTGCCGCTGCCTAAAGAAGATAACCCCTTCCTCGGTTTGCGTGGTATTCGCGTCAGCCTTGATCAGCCGGCGATGTTCCGGGTGCAGTTACGCGCGATTTTACGGACCGCACCTTTGACTAAATTACACATCATGTTTCCGATGATCGCGACCCTGGAAGAATTGCGTGAGGCGAAGGCGATTCTGGCTGAAGAACAAGCGGCGAGCGGGCATCACAATGTGCAGGTCGGTATCATGATAGAAGTGCCGTCGGCGGCGCTGATGGCCGAACAATTCGCCCGCGAGGCGGACTTCTTTTCTATCGGTACCAATGACTTAACCCAGTACACGCTGGCGATGGATAGAGGCCACCCCAAGCTCGCCAAGAAGGCCGATGGTTTGCACCCCTCGGTTCTCAAAATGATACAGCTCACTTGCGAAGGCGCGCGCAAGTATGGCAAATGGGTTGGCGTCTGTGGCGGCATGGCGTCCGATCCGATCTGCGTTCCGGTCTTGATCGGGCTTGGCGTGCAAGAGT
>JANYCE010000041.1 GCA_025360445.1 Betaproteobacteria bacterium | reverse complement strand
GTGCCGGACCGTCGATACCCGTCGAGATTCAGGGTATGTCTGACGTGCCGGCCGCAGGTTGCGATGTCATTGTGCTGGGCGACGAGCGCAAGGCGCGCGAAATCGCTTTGTTCCGCCAGGGCAAGTTTCGCGACGTCAAGCTTGCGCTGCAGCAGTCGAACAAAAGCGAAAACATGTTCGACCAGATCGGTGAAGCAGGTAAAAAAACGTTATCTATTATCATCAAGTCGGACGTGCAGGGCTCTTACGAGGCTATGGCGCACGCCTTACCGAAGATTTCTACTGATGAAGTTAAGGTAAACATCGTGCATTGCGGCGTCGGAGGCATCACGGAGTCCGACGTTAATCTTGCGCTTGCATCGAAAGCTGTGATCATAGGTTTTAACACGCGGGCAGATGGCATGGCACGTAAGCTCGCCGAGTCGGCGGGCGTAGACATTCGTTACTACAACATTATTTATGAGGCGCTTGACGACGTCAAAGCGGCACTTTCGGGCATGCTTACGCCGGAAAAGAAAGAAAGTGTGCTCGGCATGGTCGAAGTCAGACAGGTATTCAAAATATCCAAAGTTGGCACGGTTGCGGGTTGCATGGTGCTAGACGGCCTCGTGCGTTGCAGCGCCAAAGTGCGGGTCTTGCGCGACAACGTAGTTATACAAGACGGTGAGCTGGATTCACTGAAACGGTTTAAAGACGATGCGCGTGAAGTCAAGGCCGGTTTCGACTGCGGCTTGTCGGTCAAGAATTTTGGCGATCTTAAAGTGGGCGATCAGCTCGAGGTTTATGAAGTGGTCGAGGTAGCGAGAAGCTTGTAAGAAGCGCGGCGGCGTAATTGCACCGCCAGCCGCTGTCTTCGTATCAGCGCCTTCACTCAATATGCCTCGAGACTTTTCCAGAACACTGCGTGTCGCGGAGCAGATCCAGCGCGACCTTGCCAACTTGCTACGCTTGGAAGTTAAAGATCCGCGCATCGGCATGGTGACTCTTACGGATGTCGAGGTAACGTCTGACTACGCGCACGCCAAAGTATTTTTCACGATACTGGGTGACGCGGAGCAGATAGCCGCAGCAACTCAGGGCCTTAATAGCGCCGCCGGATTTCTGCGACACGAGCTCGGATATCGAATCAAGCTGCGCAGCATTCCGCAGTTACATTTCATCCATGACGAGTCAGTCGAACGCGGCGTACGCTTGTCGCAGTTAATAGATGCCGCGGTAGGTGGCGATGCCAGCGCCACAAAAAAATAGCTCAGCCACGACCGCCCTAACGCGATCGTGACCCAACCGACGTCAGCACGTCGCAACATCGACGGCGTCCTGCTGCTCGATAAGCCCACGGGCATTACATCGAACGGGGCGATACAACGCATAAAACGCCTTTTCTCTGCCGCGAAGGCTGGCCATGTTGGCACGCTTGACCCAATGGCGAGCGGCTTGTTGCCGGTGTGTTTGGGCGAGGCCACGAAATTTTCGACCGACACGTTCAGCGCCGACAAAAGTTATGAGGCGGAAATTTTGCTTGGCGTGACGACTACTACCGGAGATGCCGAGGGTGAGGTGACCGCGCGGCATTTGGTGGCTGTCACGCGCGAACAAATCGACGCCGTGCTAGACAAATTTACGGGCGCGTTGGAACAAATACCGCCGATGTACAGCGCTCTCAAACGCGATGGCAAGCCACTCTACGCGTATGCTCGCGCCGGCATAGTCGTCGAGCGTTCGCCGCGCAGCATTACGATTCATTCAATGGCATTGCTCGCATTTACAGCTGACAGACTAAAGATTGACGTCAGTTGCAGCAAAGGAACTTACATTCGTGTGCTAGCCGAAGATATTGGCAGAGCACTGGGCTGCGGGGCAACGCTCGCTGGCCTACGCCGAACGCGCGTCGGGGAGTTTGACTTAGCGAGCGCAGTGACGCTCAACGTCATAGAGAAATATGCTCAGTACGACCGAATGGCTGCGTTAATGCCGATCGATTGCCTTTCGGTAGGATTGCCCGCAATTACCCTTAATGCCGAGTCCGCAAGGCGGCTCGGGCTCGGTCAAGAAGTAACCGTTATTGATCCGGCGAAACTCGGCGTGGCGCGTTTGTACGGTCCGGAACGACAGTTTCTTGGATTGGGAGACCTTCGAGAGGGCGGTCGCCTGTTGCCGAAGCGACTTGTCGCAACAACTAGTATGCCCCCACTGCGATAGTCCTACTCGCCGTGAGCCTAAAATTGCTTGAGAAAGCCGGGGGTTACGGGATACAATAGCCGACTTTGCCAGCGGAGAATAGTATGCCAACGAGCGGCGCGCAAAAAGCGCAAATTGTCAAAGATTACCAGCGCAAACAGGCTGATACCGGTTCGCCAGAAGTTCAGGTTGCATTGCTCACGGCCCGGATTACTGAGTTAACGGAACACTTTAAAGTGCACGTCAAAGACCATCACTCGCGCCGCGGCTTATTGCGCATGGTGAGCCAGCGACGCAAGTTGCTCGATTATTTGAAGCGCTCGAGCGTTGAAAAGTATCGCTCCCTTATTGGTCGGCTCGGTCTGCGTAAGTGATTTCACTGTCGACGGTGGAATCTATTGCATGATTGGCAGCCAGGCACCGTGTCCCAAACGACCCTGTTTGCCTATGTCACAAAATGACGGGAAAAATTCCGTCGCAAACCCTTAACGTGGCCTGTTGCAAAAGTATTTTGCAACAGGCTTGTTACATCAGCGCCCGTATTTTTAGTTTTGCAAGTCCGCGCCGCTATGTGCGGCCAAACCGTGGCATAAAAGGATAAGACAGTGAGCCTAATTAAGAAAACTATCGTATGGGGACGTCATAAGCTGACGCTCGAAACCGGCGAGATCGCACGCCAAGCCAGCGGTGCCGTCATGGTAAGTGTCGAAGACACAGTAGTGTTGGCGACCGTGGTAGGTAAGAAGACCGCCGATGTCGCCAAGGATTTTCTGCCGCTGACAGTCGATTATCAAGAGCGCACTTATGCCGCCGGAAAAATTCCAGGCGGCTTTTTTAAGCGTGAAGGGCGTCCGTCAGAAAAAGAAATTTTGACCTCGCGCCTGATCGACCGTCCTATCCGGCCTCTTTTTCCAGATGGTTACTACAACGAAGTTCAAGTCGTGGCCACTGTGATGTCGTCGAACAACGAAGTGGATTCAGATATTCCGGCGATGATTGGTACTTCCGCGGCGCTCGCCGTTTCCGGCATTCCGTTCGACGGCCCTATCGGCGCTGCGCGCGTCGGCTACATTGACGGGCAGTATGTGTTGAATCCGACTGCCACTGAATTGAAGACGAGTCAGCTCAACCTGGTCGTCGCAGGTACGCAGCAAGCGGTGCTGATGGTTGAGTCCGAAGCAAACGAATTATCTGAAGATGTGATGTTGGGTGGCGTTGTATTCGGTCACGAGCAGATGCAGGTGGTTATCGATGCGATAAACCAGCTTGCTGATGAAGTGAATAACCCCGCCTGGGACTGGGCGCCCCCCGTTAAGGACGAAGCGCTGGCGTTACGCATCGCAGAACTTGCGGAGGGTGACCTCAATGCTGCATTTCAAATGAAGCAGAAGCAAGCGCGCTCGGAAGCGATTGATAATATTTGGCGCCGCGTGTTTGACGCAGTCGGCGTGGGCAAGGAAGGCGGCCCCAGCGGCAATGCGGTGAAAGAACTTTGTTTTGCGCTCGAATCCAAAATTGTACGCGGGCAGATTTTGAATGGGGAGCCGCGCATCGATGGTCGCGACACCCGCACGGTGCGTCCGATTTCAATTCGCTCCAGCGTGCTGCCGCGAGCGCACGGTTCGTCGCTGTTTACGCGCGGTGAAACGCAGGCGTTGGTAGTGGCGACTCTTGGCACGTCGCGTGATGAGCAGCGCATCGATGCACTGATGGGCGAATACACCGACCGGTTTATGCTTCACTACAACATGCCTCCGTATGCGACCGGCGAGACCGGCCGTGTAGGCACCCCGAAACGACGTGAAATCGGTCATGGCCGGCTCGCGAAACGCGCATTGCTGGCGGTGCTGCCTTCGGCGGAAGAGTTTGGTTATTCCATGCGACTGGTCTCGGAGATTACGGAGTCCAACGGTTCGAGCTCGATGGCCTCAGTTTGCGGCGGCTGTCTCGCGTTAATGGATGCGGGCGTTCCGCTTAAGGCCCATGTGGCAGGAATTGCGATGGGGCTCATCAAGGAAGGTAACCGCTTTGCCGTGCTGTCCGATATTTTGGGTGACGAAGATCACCTTGGCGACATGGACTTTAAAGTTGCCGGCACTGAAAAAGGCATTACTGCGCTACAGATGGACATCAAGATCACCGGCATCACAAAAGAGATCATGCATGCGGCGCTTGTGCAAGCGCGTGAAGGTCGAATTCATATCTTGGATAAAATGAAAACCGCGCTTGAAACTCCGCGCACCGAGCTATCTGCCTATGCACCTCGCATGATCATCATAAAAATAAAACCGGAAAAAATCCGCGACGTAATTGGTAAAGGTGGTGCTGTGATACGTGCGCTAACGGAAGAGACGGGCACGTCGATCGATATTTCGGACGATGGCACAGTGACAATTGCGTGTGTGTCGTCAGAAGGCGGCGAACTCGCACGCCGGCGGATCGAAGAGATCACGGCCGACGTGGAGGTCGGACGCATCTACGACGGTACAGTGCTAAAGCTGCTCGATTTTGGCGCCATTGTCAGCGTGCTGCCTGGCAAAGACGGCTTGCTCCACATTTCGCAGATCGCGAACGAGCGTGTGAATGCCGTTGCCGACCATTTAAAAGAAGGCCAGCAGGTGCGCGTCAAAGTAATTGAGGCGGACGAGAAGGGGCGCCTACGGTTGAGCATGAAGGCAGCAGTCGCAGATGCTCAGGCGCAGCCACAAACCGTGCAGTAACCAGCATCAGGTCAATAAAAAGGGGCAGCCATTGGCTGCCCCTTTTTTCGTCTGGCCGGTAGGCGATAATTTAACTATCGCTTCTGATCGGCTGCATAACTTTTTCGAAACTCAGCCCAGCCTGATCGAAACATTTTTCGATCGTTATTTTGCGACTTGTTTCTCTCTTAATTCATCGAGCGTCTTGCAATCGATGCAAAGACTTGCAGTAGGGCGGGCTTCCAAACGTTTTAAGCCAATTTCAACGCCGCAACTATCGCAGTAACCGTATTCACCTGCGTCTATTTTGGTAATAGTCTCGTCAATTTTTTTGATCAGCTTGCGTTCGCGATCGCGATTCCTGAGTTCGAGTGACATATCGGACTCCTGGCTCGCGCGGTCATTCGGATCGGCGAAGATAGTCGCTTCGTCCTGCATGGTGTGGACCGTGCGGTCAATATCCTGCGACAGTCCGCGCTTCATCTCCGCGAGAATACTTTTGAAGTGCGCGAGTTGGTTGGAGTTCATGTAATCTTCACGCGCTTTTGGCTTGTAAGGCTGGTGCGGCTTTTGCAAATCTGCTGACATGAGACTTTTCCGATTCTTGAAAATTGGTGCGTTTTATAGCAGAAATAGCAGGGACCAGCAAGTCGCGGCACTCCGACGCGCGAACACATCGTTTACATTGACCCCTGGCGCGCGGTGGGGGTATATTACGCGCCTTTAGTTCCGGCGTAACATTGCATTAGCATCAGCGGAGTTGTAGTTATTACGGATTTATTCGGGGTGTAGCGTAGCCTGGTAGCGCGCCTGGTTTGGGACCAGGATGTCGGGAGTTCAAATCTCTCCACCCCGACCAGATTTAGTAGGTGTCCGCGGGAG
>JANYCE010000389.1 GCA_025360445.1 Betaproteobacteria bacterium | reverse complement strand
AAAGTAGCCGCGAGCCGGCCGAGCACTTTATCCTGTGCATCGACCACGTACCAGTCGTGGGTGACTTCGTGGGGCTTAGCTGTAAATGTCTTCATATCCGAACGCCTTGCCTTGCTATGTTGGTTTGGCCCGTCGCGCTGCATTTATAAACAAGGGAGAGCGACAGAAAGCCTTGGATTATATGGTAAATCTCGATTCGCTGTCAAACCCGGCGCGCTTACGTTAATACCTTCCAAAACAATCTTGTCACTGAGCCATCCGGACGCAATTAAAGAGGATTCGGAGCAAATAACTGTGTGGCCCGACGTCGACGGTTGTTCCTTAAGCATCCGCTTGCCGTGAATTTTTTGGATCAGTTTGGTATTGTCTTAAATCGCAGTGAACCCGCAAGGAGCAGAATGAAAGCCAGAATCAAATGGGTTGAAGACGTGTGTTTTGTCGGTGAATCGGGCAGCGGCCACGCGATAGTCATGGACGGCGCGCCCGAAGGCGGCGGACGCAATATCGGCATGCGGCCCATGGAGACAGTTTTGCTCGGCACGGGCGCGTGCACTGCTTATGACGTCGTGCATATCCTGAAGAAATCGCGCGCGGTAATATCAGATTGCTCGGTCGAAATCGAATCGGAGCGGGCGACTGAAGACCCGAAAATTTTCACGCGCATCCATTTTCATTTTGTGCTCACGGGCAAACAATTGAAGCCGCAGCAGGTTGAGCGTGCTATTCAGCTGTCTGCGGAGAAGTATTGCTCGGCCTCAATAATGCTCGCAAAATCCGCGACGATTACGCACGATTACGAGATTCGGGAAACCTGAAGCGGCACTATTCGTAACGCGTAACTATCTAAACCGTCACGCCAGACCGACGCCAAGCCAGCTTCCGATCAGATAAGTCACGCTGCCGGCCGTCGCACCGATTGCCAGCATCCGCGCGCCGCTCATTAACGCACTGCGCCCGGTAAATAGCGACAGCGTTGCGCCAACCGCAAATAACGCAACGGCTGTGAGCGCAATGACCACGAGCAGGCTGTTCTTGCCGAGTCCGAAGAAAAACGGCAGCAGCGGAATCACGCCCCCCATCGCGAACGACAGGAAAGACGACAGAGCCGCGCCCCACGGCGAACCGAGGTCATCGGGATTGAGCCCGAGTTCCTCCCGCGCAAGCGTGTCGAGCGCACGTTCCGGATCTGCGATGATTTGGCGGGCCATGCGGAGCGCGTCGACGCGGTTTACCCCGCGAGCCTCATAAATGAGCGCGAGCTCGAGCGCTTCTTCGTCGGGATATTCGGCGAGTTCGTCGCGTTCGAGTCCGATTTGATATTCGTACATTTCGCGCTGCGAACGAACCGACACGTATTCGCCGGCAGCCATTGAAAAAGCGCCGGCGACCAGCCCCGCAACACCGGTCAGAAGAATTGTCGCGGTTTCGGCGTTAGCTCCTGCCACGCCGAGAATTAAACTCGTATTTGAAATTAGCCCGTCATTAACGCCGAACACAGCAGCGCGCAAATTTCCCCCGCCCGAGAGTGCGCCATGATGTCCTTTGTCATCTACATGATGCGGCACGACCTGGCCCGAACCGCCCGCGTACACCGACATTCCACGAACCTTCATTGCCGCGAGCACTGTGCGCAGGCGGCGCGGACCGTGCCGCCGCAAGAGGCCCGCCACCACGCGGGAGCGCACATCCGGGGTATATGCAGGGATCGCAGCGCCCGCCGCCCGTGCTTTCTTTTCCCAAATCGCGGCCTGCCCCTCGGCTTCGCCGGCCAAGCCAATAAAAAGTTTTTCGCGCGGCGTGCCTTTTTCGCACGCGGCAACAACGCGATAAAGATAAGCGGCGCGTTTTTCTTCCGTCCAGTTGGCGATCTCGTTCACGCCGCGACTCCGCCCGGGGTAATGCGGGCGTACATAAACCAACACGCGCAGCCGCTTGCGAGCAATGCCGCCATACCGCCGGCCAGTCCAAGGGCCGTCTCTGACAAATAAGGCGATAACAAACCGGCCGCCAGGCCCGAGAAAAAGCTTTGCTGCGCGCTTTGCAGCGAGGCCCCCAGGCCGCGATTAGCGGGAAATAAATCCAGCGCCAGCAACGTGACACTGGGCATCGTCAGCGCCATTCCGATGGCATAGATCATCACCGGCATGACGGTCCACGGCAATGCCGGCGGATAAACTGAGTGATAGACAACATTAAATGCAGCCGCCGTAAACATGACCGTATAGCCATAGCGGACCGTGCGTTGCGGCGAAATTCTACCGACTATTTTGCCGGACAAAAACGCGCCTATAACGACGCCGGCAATGCCCGGCACAAATAACCATGCAAACTGGTTTTCATTGAGTCGGAGCAAGTTGTAGATGACTGCGGGAGCGGAGGCAATGTACAAGAAAAATCCTGCAAAGTTCAACGCAATAGCGGATGACAGCAAGCCAAAGCGCAGGCTGCCAAACAGTTTCAGATAGTTCAAGAGCAGCGGCCGCGCTGCAAAAGGCTGTCGCTGCGCTAGCGGCAGGGATTCGGCGAGCCTTAAATGACAGGCAATAAAAAGCGCGCTCGCGAAGAGCGCCAGAAAAAAGAAAATCGAGCGCCAGCCAAACCAGACTTCAAGCCAGCCGCCGAGTACGGGTGCGATCGCGGGGGCAAGACCGAAAATCATCGTCACCATTGACATCACGCGTTGCGCCTGGTGTCCGGAATAGATGTCCCTGATCATCGCGCGCCCCGCCACTATGCCGGTGCCTGCACACATCCCCTGCAGCGCCCGGAAAAGCAGTAACTGCGGCAGGCTTTGCGCCATCGCACAGCCAATCGAGGCGCCGGTAAACAACAGCAGTCCGACGAGGATGACCGGACGCCGGCCAAATGAGTCAGTCAGCGCGCCATGAAAAAGCATCATGCCCGCAAACGGCAGCAAATAAGCCGACAGCGTTTGCTGTAACTCAAGATTGGTGGCGTCGAATGTACGCGCCATCGCGGGAAACGACGGCATATAAGTATCGATCGAGAACGGGCCGATTGTCGCGAGACCCGCGAGTAATGCGGCGAGCACCAGTGTGGCGCGGTCTTTTTGTTGTTGCGCAGTCATGCCGGGCAGGAGCGGTGGATCGATCGCGACGATTAACGATTGGATGGGCCGATTATAGTCCGCGCAAGAACGCGCCCCTCAGCCGCGATCGAAGCGGCGAAATTGAATAGCTTCGGCTACGTGGGCGCTCGCGATCAATTGTTCACTCGCAAGATCCGCGATGGTGCGCGCGACCTTTAACACCCGATGATAGGCCCGCGCAGTCAAGCCAAGCCGGCTGATTGCCTGCTTGAGCAACGCAGCACCCGCCGCATCCGGTACGCAAATTTCATCGATTTCACGCGTCGATAATTTTGCGTTGGGCTTGCCCTGCCGCGCGCGTTGACGGCTGGCTGCCGCTTCGACGCGGCCACGGACAATTTCACTCGACTCGCCGCCCGCCACTCGCACGAGATCCTGCTCGGCTACTGCCGGGACTTCAATTTGCAAATCGATGCGATCGATCAACGGGCCTGACACGCGGCCTCGATACCGTGCGACCTGATCCGGGGTGCAGCGGCATTTCGCGGTGTAATGTCCGAGATACCCGCAAGGACATGGATTCATCGCGGCAATCAACTGAAATTCGGCGGGAAAGTCGGCTTGCCGCGCGGCTCGTGACACCGTGATGCGTCCTGATTCGAGTGGTTGCCGCAATACTTCAAGCACGTTGCGGTTGAATTCGGGCAGTTCATCGAGAAACAGCACGCCGTGCATCGCGAGCGAGATTTCGCCCGGGCGCGGATTACCGCCGCCGCCCACCAGGGCAACGCCGGAAGCAGTGTGGTGCGGCGCACGAAACGGCCGGCGCCGCCAGTTGCGCAAATCGAAACCGGCGCTACCGAGCGATTGAATCGCGGCCGCACGCAGCGCCTCATCCTGAGTCATTTGCGGCAGGATACCGGCCAGCCGGGTGGCAAGCATTGTTTTACCCGAGCCCGGCGGCCCCACCATGATGAGACTGTGTTCGCCCGCGGCCGCCACTTCCAATGCGCGTTTGGCGTGCGCTTGGCCTTTGACGTCTGCGAGATCGGGCATTGGCTCACATTGAATAACGGGTATCTCGCGGCACAGCGCGAGCTGCTCGCGTCCCGCCAAATGCGCGCACACCTCGAGCAAATTGCGTGCGGCGTATACCCTGGCGCCTTCAACGAGCGCTGCCTCAGGTCCATTTAAATGCGGCACTACGAACGCGCGTCCATCGCGGCTGGCGCCGTACATCATCGCTAGCGTGCCGCGAATCGGCCGCAATTCTCCGGTTAGCGCCAGTTCGCCCGCGAATTCGTATTCAGCAAAATGCTCGTTGGGCAACTGGCCTGATGCAGCGAGTATGCCCAACGCAATGGGCAGGTCGAAGCGGCCGCTTTCTTTAGGCAGATCCGCCGGCGCGAGGTTAATCGTGATGCGTCGCGCGGGGAATTCGAAGCGCGCATTTTGCAGCGCGGCGCGGACGCGGTCTTTCGATTCCTTCACCTCCGCCTCGGGCAGGCCAACAATGGTGAAGCTCGGCAATCCGTTTGCGAGGTGAGCTTCCACCGTCACGAGCGGCGCGTCCATTCCAGCGAGCGAGCGGCTATATAAGACAGCAAGCGACATTGAGGCCCGGCGCGAAAACCGGTTTGCTTATGGAGACAAACGTTTTAACGCCCGGTGTGGGCCGGCGTAGCTAGGCCTTAAGTTCTAGCGCAGATGCGCGCTGCGCGAATTTTATAAATTAAGGTTTTCGGTTTTGTTCCAGCGCTGCTAGTTGCGCTTCGAGTGCGGTCAGTTTTTCTCGAGTCCGCGCCAGAAGTTCGGTCTGAACATCGAACTCATGCCGCGTTACCAAATCGAGTCGAGCAAACATGGACGTCAACATCGCGCGCATATTTGTCTCAATGTCCCGCGCGGGCGTCTTCGCCAAAAGTTCTCTGATTTTTGAGCTTATGTCATCGATAAATTGCTGGTTGAGCATAAATTGCTCCAATGCTGTGGATATTCTGCAGATTCTAAATTAAGCAGCGCAAACCGTGCCATTCCGAGTAGGCCCCAGGAGTTATGCGCATGGACCACACGCGGCACCATGATGGTGCGAGCGCCCTCATCGTGCATCAAGTAGGTGCAAAACATTGGCTGGCCCTATTGGGAGACGACGCGAAAGCTTAAATTTTACAACCACTTATCGATTGGCATGTTCCCTGCTAAGTGCCCCCCAAGGCACCAATTATTTTGTTAATAACGAAAGGGATGATTATGTTGAAGAAAGCACTCAAAGCCGGCGCGATGGCAGCAGCTTTAGCGCTACCGGGCTTTGCGTTCGGTCAGGCCGCGCCCGCGGCCGCAGAGGTGAAACCGTCAGAAGTGAAATCGCCCTATACGTTGACGGGTAACGTTGGCTTATTCAGCCAATATATATTCCGCGGCCTAACCCAAACCGGACGCAAGCCCGCAGTGCAGGGCGGCTTCGACTTCGCACATGAATCCGGATTCTACGCCGGCACCTGGGCGTCGAACATCAGTTGGCTGAAAGAGAATGCAAGCAATGCGGTGCCGGGAACTGTGCAGGGCACTTACGGCGAAGGCGGCAGTGGGGAGTTTGACTTCTATGGCGGCTATAAATGGAATTTGCCCCAAGACTTCGTAGTCGATCTCGGCACCTTGTACTACTGGTACCCGGGCAGCATCAACACCAATGCCGCCGCAGCGCCGGCCGGTACCCCCAAAGCGGACACCTGGGAAATTTACGTAGCACCGTCGTGGAAATGGGTCACGCTCAAATATTCTTACAGCATCAAGAGCGATACATTCGGCGTCAAAGACAGCAAAGGCACGTCGTACCTCGATTTGAGCGCAGCCTATCCGATCGCCGACACCGGCTTTACTTTACTGGCGCACTGGGGCTGGCAAAAGTACCGCGGCACGAGCTCACTCAATCCGACGCGGCCGAGTGGCGCGCTTGCGAGCAACGACGAGCTCTTCAGCTATAAAGACATCAAACTCGGCGCGAGCTACGCATTGCCCAAAGACTTTATCGTCGGCGCGTACTGGACGAAGTTGTTTAACTACAACAAAGCGGGTTACGGCGGCATCGGCGACAGCGTCGCCGGCTTAAGCCAAACGACCGGCCCGTTCCCGAACAACATCGGCAAAAGCACCGGCACCGTCTACATCCAAAAAACTTTTTAATTGCATCAATGCAGGGCCGGCAATGCCGTCCCCATTTTCTGGGAACTCTCATGAAATTAGTCACTGCCATCATCAAACCGTTCAAGCTTGACGAAGTGAGGGAGGCACTGTCCGCAATTGGCGTGCAGGGCATTACCGTCACTGAGGTCAAAGGTTTTGGACGGCAAAAAGGCCATACCGAGCTTTATCGCGGCGCAGAATACGTCGTCGATTTCCTGCCGAAAGTAAAAATCGAAGCCGCCATCAAGAGCGAGATGCTCGACCAGGTTGTCGAAGCCATCGAGAAATCCGCCAACACGGGAAAAATTGGCGACGGAAAAATCTTCGTATTCGAACTTGAGCAGGTC
>JANYCE010000376.1 GCA_025360445.1 Betaproteobacteria bacterium | reverse complement strand
GGCATGGACGCGCATAGCGCGGATACGTAAGGGTGCAGGCCGGCGACGGCAACTCTCAACGGTCTAGCCATCGACGTATCTAAAAATTATAAATGTTGGATTGCAAGACCCGGCCCGTTGGTTCGGTCCATTGCATCAAAGTGGTTGTTTTGAAGTTCACGCGCTTCGCGCGAACCCGGTGGCAGGCCGGGCGTTGGTTGCGTTCGAGTTAGATTGATCGCGTGCTACATAACTAGACCTGACCCCTAAGTTTCTTCGAGACCTGACCCCTAAGTTTCTTCGATCAAACGGAATTGCCGGTCACCATCAAACTGAATCGTTGGTCACCTTCGCCTGAAAATCGCGGTCCCGATGGTCCGGGATACGCAATAATCTCGCGCCTCAAATTTGCGATCACAAATTGGCGCCACAAGTTGGCGGGGAGACGCTAATCGATCTGTCTCGCGATAGCAGGCCAGTGGCAATCCTCCACGTTGTTGCGCATGCTACGATACTAGACCTGACCCCGTTATTTCCTTCGTGGTGTTGCAACGGCCCATCTTGTCGAAGCTGCTTTACAGTAATTCTGCTAGACTGCAACGCATGAAAGCCAATGTCACTATCACCAGCCGCGGAGTGATTACACTTCCGGCGAAACTGCGGCAGGCGCTCGGACTGAAAGCCGCGGATCATCTGATCGCCGAAACCACGCCGGAGGGTTTGCTGCTGCGTCCCGCCATCACGCTGCCGGTGGAAATGTATACGCCGGCGCGCGTGCGCGAGTTCGATGCCGCGGAACAGCAACTCGCTGCCTATCTCGGCGCAAAGTCCACGGCGGCCAGGCGTACGGCGCGGCCCAAGCGTAAATCTGCCCGCTAAGCGATTCGGGCTCGCGCCATGCGGGTGTTTCTCGACGCAAATATCCTCTTCTCCGCAGCGAAATCTGATGGTGCGGTGCGCGAATTCGTGCGCCTGCTGCTCGAACACGGAAATGACTGCATAGTCGACAACTATGTCGTAATCGAAGCGCGACGCAATCTCGCGGCGAAAGATCCCTCCGCGCTAGCTCAATTGGAGTCGCTGCTCAAGCGCATGCATATGAGTCCGGCCGAGGCGCCCGGTCCGGAATTGCGGTTGGTCAACTGGCTGCCGGCAAAAGACCGCCCGGTATTGGCCGCGGCAATACGTTTGCACTGCGATGCATTGGTCACCGGAGACCGCACGCACTTTAGCGCGGGTTACGGCAAGGTGTTCGCCGGCGTGACCATTTACTCGCCGCGATCGTTGGCTGAACAGCTTTTCGATTAACGCGGGCGAGCAGTTTTGCAGAGTGGGCAACGTGTTGCCCACGCGGTTCATCTGACGCGAACGCCCGTGCCGGTCAAAACCTCGATAAACAGGAGATATCCGATCAGATATATCCTCATATGCCTATGAAGAAAATGGCCATCACCCGCGGCACCATCAACGCTTTTGCCGATCTGGGATTTTCGGATGCCGTCGAACGCCAGACGAAAACGCGCCTCGCATTCGCCATTAACGAACTCCTGAAAAAGCGCAGGTTGAAGCAGCGCGAAGCCGCGGAATTGCTCGGCATCCGCAGCCCAAGGTATCGGTCATCATGAACTATCGACTCGACAACATCTCGGTCGAACGATTGATGGAGTTTCTGATGGCGCTGGACCAGGACGTGGAAATGAGAATTCGACCGCGCGCGTCCAAGGGCAAGGGTCGGCGAATTTCCGTTTTGGCCGCAGCTTGATCGATTCATGTAGCGCAGGCGATCCGCCTGCTCCGTTGACGTTGCAGGCTGGTCGCCTGCGCTACAAAACCTTGCCCCATTGCCGCCCCGTTCGACCAAGTGCATGATGCCGTCATGCCCCACCCAACCCGCTCCGACCTCGACCCCGCCGTCCGCGCGGGCATTCTCAGCGCCGAGCAGGCCGACCGGTTGGCGAAGTTCTTCGGCGCGTCGCCCGCCACGGAGCAAGCGCGCTTCACCTTTGTGCACGTGCTCTATTACCTGGGCGGCACGATCGCCATCGGCGCGATGTCGCTGTTCATGACGCTGGGGTGGAACGCGTTGGGCGGGTGGGGCGGGTTCTTCACCGCGGTGTGTTACGGCGTGCTCGCGCTCGCGTTGACTACTGGTTCGCCGAACGAAAGCTCGCGATTCCCGCTGGCATCATGGCGACGCTCGCGGTGGTGATGGTGCCGCTCGCGATTTTCGGCGCGCATGCGCGGATATCTGCCGAAGGCGTTGAGGGAGTTGGTTGAGGCAAGAGAGTAAAGAGTGTTGAGTTGCTACACTCTATTTACTCATATATATACGAGTAACAGGGTGCAGACGAAGTTTTTTCAATATCGGGAGAACGCGATGCGATTAGTGCGCAAGGTCTACGTCATATTTTTTGCGCTGGCCGCGCTTGCGTGCACGATGAGCGCGCACGCCCAGGACTATCCCGCTAAATCGGTGCGCATGATCGTGCCGTTTGCCCCGGGCGGCACGTCCGATTTTGTGGCGCGAATCTATGCTCAAGCCCTGTCCAAGGAACTGGGCCAGCAGGTC
>JANYCE010000345.1 GCA_025360445.1 Betaproteobacteria bacterium | reverse complement strand
CCGTCGCGGTGCAGCGTTACATCGATCTGGTCGGCGTGTTGTCCAAACGCCTCATCCGCGGCGTTGTCGATTGCTTCCTGGATGATATGCGTCGGATCGCCAGTGCGCGTATACATGCCGGGCAGACGCTGCACGGGCTCGATGCCACGGAGTTTGTGAACAGAGCTTTCATCGTACTTCATTACTGCCATCTAATGCGCGCCTCAGGGAATTTTAGACCGCGCGCATTGTAGCGCTTAAAGTGTTTGCCGGTAAAAGCACCACTACGTATCGCGGTATTTCTTTTAAAACATAGAAATTCTGACGCAACTCCATAAACGAAACGCACTTCATTTAATGTTACAAAAAATGGCGTTAGCAACCACTTAACCACTTAGGTGCCAAACCGACGGCCACACTGATATGCGCTTCAATTTATTTGCGGCCTCGAATTGTTTCGAGATAGCCTTTCAAATTAAACCTGCGCCACGAACGCCGGTCCCAGCGGTTCAAGACGCACACCCGCGCGTAAATGCTTGTATGGATATTGGCGCGCGTCGACCAGATGCGCGCCCGGCGCAACAGCCACCAGCACTCGCTCGGCAATCGGCTCGAAGTCGGCGCGAAAATGACAAGTGCTCTTAACGACCAGAATTTTTTGCGCGGCCGGCTCCACACCGATATGCCGAAAGATCTCGAGATCGTACGCCTGCATGCGCTTGCTCGCCACCACGATACTGATACCGCCGATGGTGAGCAGTGCAGTGGGTCCGAGCTTCGCTTCGCGGCCGCCGACGCACGGCCCTTTGCAGAGGAAACGTCCATCGGTCAATCGCGTGACGCGGAAGGTGCCGTGAAAAGGCTTAACGCCGGGTAGCGGCGTGCAGCCCCCAAGCTCGATGGTGATGTCGGCACCCTCGCCGGCCGCGTGCGCCGCGGCCGCTGCTCGCGGGTCGGTCAGCACGCACAGCGCCGCTTGCTGCGCGTAATTGCGAACGAGCGCTTCCAGCATGCCAGTCGTGTCGCCGGTGCCGCCGCAGCCCGGATTGTCCTGGGTGTCCGCAATCACCACCGGGCGCGTCGCGGTGGTGCCGATCGCCATTGCCTGCCGCACCGCTTCGTCAGGGTCCAGCAACGGCTGCGCAAAAGCCTGTTCCATCTCCGCTATGTGTGCGGCGAGTTGATCCGCCGCTGCATCGACGGCGAGTTGCGAGTAGCCGTGCGCGATGATTCCGGGTCCGCAGTCATGCAAATCCGACGGCGGAAAACCCGCGCCATAACAGAGGTCCAGCACATCACGGCCCTCGCCGGCCGCGGATAAGGCGACGATACCTTTGGATGGCTCGACCAACGTGCATTGAAAGTTGAGCGGTATCAGGAACGGAATTTTTCGGAACGCGCGCGCGGATGGCCGCCCGCGCGCGAGGATCGTCGTCAATATGCGCGCGGCGCGGCTGCCGGTTTGCGGCCGGTCGACATGCGGATACGTGTAGTAGATCGCCATGCCGTCGGTCAGCGCCGCCATCGCCGGGGTGAGGTTGGTGTGATAGTCGAGGCTGATGACCACGGGCACATCCGGCCCGACGGTCGCGCGCACCCGGCGTAATATTTCGCCTTCACCGTCCGGAAAGTCGACCGAGCACATGGCGCCGTGCAGGTCGAGGTAGACGGCATCGACCGGCAACGCGATCGACAGGCGCCCGATGAGTTCGCCGACGATGCGCTCAAACGCGTCACTCGTCACATAACCGCCAGCGCCGCCGCTCGCCCACACCAGCGGCGCAAGTTCGTGCTTGTGCGCCATGTCAGCGAGAAAACCGGACATCGCAAACGCGCGGTTGGGCAGATTGCGCAAAATTTCTTCGCCGCGTGACAGCGGAGGACGATCGCTCACGGTCGCGAAGTAATTGAAATCGGTGTGAACCGGGACAAAGCAATTCGTCTCGTGATGGAAACCGCCGACTGCGATACGTGACATGTTTACTCTTCCTTGATGTTCGCTGCGCGCGCGATTTTGTCGATGAGTTCGGCTTCCTTCTTCGCGACCTGCAGCATTTGCTCCGGCGTATTCACCACCACGTCGGAGCCGACAATTTTAGCGAATTGCTCGCGAAACTCCGGCGTCGTCATGCCCTTCGCGATGGCGTCGGCGAGTGTCCCCATGATTTCACGCGGCGTGCGGGCCGGCACCACCAGCGCGTAAAACGGCTCGAACGCATAACCGGTCAAGCCCGCTTCGGCGATGGTCGGCACCTCGGACAGTTGCGGTGAGCGCTGCGCACCGCTCACCCCGAGAGCACGCACCCGGCCGCTTCGAATATGCGGCAACGCACTGCCAAGCACGGCGGAGCCCATCTCGATGCGTCCGCTGATCAAATCGAGGTACATCGGGCCCGCGCCTTTGTATGGCACGTGATTGATCCGGACATTAGCCATGGCGTTGAAGTACTCGGCCGCCAGATGCGGGGTCGCGCCGACGCCGGATGTGCCGTAGCTCAGCTGCGCGGGACGACTGCGCGCCAATGCGATCAGTTCTTGCAGAGAGCGCGCCGGCAGCGATGGATGCACCAGCAGCACCAGCATGAAGCTCGTGACTTGCGACACCCATCCGAAATCGCGGAACGGGTCGATTGAAATCTCCCCGCGCAGGCTTTTTACCGCAGCGAGGCCAGAGGCGGCCAGCATCAGCGTGTAGCCATCGGGCGGCTGCTTCGAGACATATTCCCACGCGACCAACCCGCCCGCACCGGTCCGGTAATCGACGATCATCTGCTGGCCGAGCGCTTTGCTGATCGCCGGCGCAATCAGGCGTGCAATCAGATCATCAGTGCCGCCGGGCGGCGCACGCACGATCAGCCTTAACGGCTTCGATGGAAAACTCTGCGCGTAGGCGACCGGCAGCGCTGCGGTGAGGCACAGCGCAAGAGTAAAGAGTAATTTATAACGAACTTTCATCATCAGCCCCTCCAAACCAGCGCATCCATTATGCATCGCCGCGCTGCCGGGAGGTGCGCTTTACCCGCCCGCGCGATTCAATGAAATGCACGAAATTCTGCGCAGCCGAAGCACCGCCTCCTGCTGAAAACGGATTCGATACAGCGCCGCCACTTCGCCGATCGCCGAACACGAGTGACGCGGGCTATCCGGTGTCGGCATAGTTTCTCGGGCTTTCTATGCCGATTCATTTTTTTAGGGAAACACTGAACAAGTCTATTTTCGTCGTTCCGGTGCGTGAGAGCCGGCCCCGGCAGGTTGTAAGCCGGGACCGGAATCCAGTGCATTCAAGCGCCTGGGTACCGGTTTCCGCCAGCGTGACGAATTTAATCAGAGGTTCCTTGATATAAAAAAAACGGC
>JANYCE010000317.1 GCA_025360445.1 Betaproteobacteria bacterium | reverse complement strand
GCCCGATTACTACCGCTGGAACCAGTGGTTATTTTTGCGCTTGCTCGAAAAAGGTCTCGTCTACAAAAAAACCGGGGCGGTGAACTGGGATCCGGTCGATCAAACCGTGCTCGCCAACGAGCAGGTGATTGACGGCCGCGGTTGGCGCACCGGCGCGCCGGTGGAAAAGCGCGAGATCCCGATGTACTACATGGCGATCACCAAATACGCCGACGAATTGCTGGCTGCGCTCGACACTTTGCCGGGCTGGCCGGAGCGCGTAAAGACGATGCAGGCCAACTGGATTGGCAAAAGCGTCGGTGTGCGCTTCGCATTTCCCTATACGCTCGATGGCCGCGCTGAAAAATTGTGGGTGTTCACAACCCGCGCCGACACCATCATGGGCGTAACGTTCTGCGCGGTCGCCGCCGAACATCCGCTCGCTGCGCACGCCGCGAAAAATAATCCGGTACTCGCGGCCTTCATCGACGAATGCAAGCGCGGCAGCGTAATCGAAGCCGACATGGCGACGATGGAAAAGAAAGGCATGCCGGCCGGCATCCACGTCGAGCATCCGCTCACCGGCGAAAAAGTCGACGTGTGGGTCGGCAACTACGTGCTGATGAGCTATGGCGATGGCGCGGTGATGGGCGTGCCTGCGCACGACGAACGCGATTTTGAATTCGCTAAAAAATATGGCTTGCGTATTAAACCCGTGATTGCCCCACCGGAATGGCATTGGCTTGAAGTACAAGAGACCGCTGGCCCCACCGGCGCTCCCTCCTTGAAAGACGGTAAAACTGGTCAGATAATTGAGTGGTCCAATTGGAAAAGTGAGTTTGCAAACTATGGTGTTTGTGTCAATTCCGGTTCCTTACATTGGAAACTTAATGGGGAAATATATAAGTCTGCGGTTGAAACAGTCGCCGCAGCCCTGAAGAAAAATGGTCTAGGTGAGAAAAAAACGATGTGGCGCCTGCGCGACTGGGGCATTTCGCGCCAGCGCTACTGGGGCACGCCGATTCCGATCGTCCACTGCACCGCCTGCGGAGATGTGCCGGTGCCCGACGAACAACTGCCGGTGGTGTTGCCGGAGGATTGCGTGCCCGATGGCAGCGGCAACCCGCTCAATAAGCGCGCCGACTTTGTGAACTGCGCTTGTCCGAAATGCGGCCAGCCAGCGAAGCGCGAAACCGACACGATGGATACCTTTGTCGATTCGTCGTGGTATTACAGCCGCTTTGCGTGCGCCGACCAAAACTCCGCAATGGTCGACGAGCGCGTCAATTATTGGCTGCCGGTCGACCAATACATCGGCGGCATCGAGCACGCGATTCTGCATCTGCTTTATTCGCGCTTCTGGACCAAGGCGATGCGCGACCTGGGTCTCGTCAAGCTCGATGAGCCGTTCGCAAAGTTGCTTACGCAGGGCATGGTGTTGAACGAAATATTCTTCCGCAAGCCCGCAACCGGCCGCATAACGTATTACAACCCGGCTGAAGTCGAGATCGCGATCGATGTGAATGGCAAACGTCTCGGCGCCACTCTTAAAAGCGACGGCGCGTCGGTCGAGTCGGGTGGTATCGGCACCATGTCGAAATCAAAGAATAACGGCGTGGATCCGCAATCGCTGATCGAGGAATACGGCGCCGATACCGCACGGCTTTTTATGATGTTCGCGAGCTCACCTGAAGATACGCTACTGTGGAACGACGCCGGTGTCGAGGGGGCGTCGCGCTTTCTCAAACGATTATGGACTTATGCGCACGACAACCGCGCGGCGATCGCGGCCAACCATAGCGTAAGCATCGATTGGCCGAAGGTGCCCGAAGAACTCAAGCGCTCACGGCGCGAAGTTCACAGCGCGCTCAAGCAGGCAGTGTTCGATTTCGCCCGGTTTCAGTTCAACACGGTCGTATCGGCCGCGATGAAAATTCTCAATGCGCTCGAAGGCGTGCCAGGCGCCACCGCGGCACCCGGCGCAAATAGCGAACCGGTTGCGCAAGTAATCGCCGAAGAAGGTTTCAGCATTCTATTGCGCCTGCTGGCGCCGATCACGCCGCACGTCACGCACGTGCTATGGCGCGAGCTTGGTTATGGCGATGATATCCTCACGGCCGCGTGGCCCGAACCCGATGCTAAGGCGCTTATCGCCGATGAAATCGAACTCGTGCTGCAGGTCAATGGCAAGCTGCGCGGCAATATGCGCGTTGCGAAAGACGCCGACCGCGCACAAATCGAGCAGCTCGCGATGCAAAATGCCAACGTGCAAAAACACATTGACGGCCAGCCGGTGAAAAAAATCGTGGTGGTTCCCGGCCGCTTGGTCAACGTGGTAGTGTGATCACACATAAGCAGGAAGGATGAAAGATGGAAAATAAAAAAGAAGTGCGGGCGCCAAAAGGACTCGTCTTCATCCCGGGCTTTACATTCCTGATCGTTTTGGCAGCGGCTTTTTTGCTCTCCTCTTGCGGCTTTCATCTGCGCGGCCAGGCCGATCTGCCGTTCGATTCGCTTTACCTTATTGGTTCGCCGACGTTTACGACACCGCTGGCGCGCGCAGTACGCTCCGGCAGCAAGGCCCGCATTACGACCAACGCCAAAGAAGCCGACGTCACGTTGCAAATTTTGAGCGAAGCCCGCGAGCGCTCGATTCTGTCTCTGTCGGGCGCCGGCCGCGTGCAGGAGCTGCAACTACGCTATCGAGTCAACTTTCGTTTAACCGACAAGGCCGGCCGCGAATTGATTGCGTCAAATGAAATCCTGCTCAAGCGCGATCTGCTCTATAACGATTCCGACGTGCTCGGCAAAGAGCAGGAAGAGGCGCTGCTGTACCGGGACATGCAGACCGACGCCGTGCAGCAGGTGGTGCGCCGCCTGCAAGTCGCGCAACTCAATGCGGACACTCGGGACCCGCGTTAAGACGCGCACTTTGCGCGGGCAAGTCACGACGTGCGCATAACGACCGAACAACTCGCGCAGAATCTCAAGCGCTCGCTTGCCGCGCTCTATATCGTCCATGGTGATGAACCATTGCTGGCGCTCGAAGCTGCCGACCGGATCCGCGCACGTGCGCGAGAAGATGGTTACAGCGAGCGCGAGATATTGACCGCCGAACAGCATTTCGACTGGTCACAGTTAAGAGTCAGCCGCCAGTCGCAGTCGTTGTTCGCGACGCGCCGCATTTTGGAAATCCGCATTACCAGCGGCAAACCCGGCACCGATGGCAGTCTGGCGCTGCAGGAATTCGCGGCCGACCTGCCGCCCGATACGATCACGCTGGTTGCGCTGCCCGCGGTTGACTCGCGCGCCCAAAAAGCTGCCTGGTTCGGTGCACTCGACGCGGCCGGCACCATGGTCGAGGCCGCGCAGGTAAAACGCGACAAGCTGCCCGCGTGGCTGGCTAACCGCCTTAAAGCGCAGGCGCAAAGCGCGGACGCCGGGACGCTCGAATTTGTCGCCGACCAGGTCGAAGGCAATCTGCTCGCTGCGTATCAGGAGGTACAAAAACTCGCGCTGCTGTTTCCGCCGGGTGCGTTGTCGTTCGACCAGATCAAAGCATCGGTGCTCGACGTGGCGCGCTACGATGTGTTCGACTTGGGCGGGATCGTAATCTCCGGTGACGCGCTGCAACTCGCCCGCGTGCTCGACGGCTTGCAGGGCGAAGGGGCCGCCACTCCGCTGATATTGTGGTCGATCACCGAAGAAGTCCGCGCGATCGGCCGCGTGCTCGCCGTGCTGGCGCAAGGCCGGCCGCTGCAGCAGGCGCTGCGCGATGCGCGCATCTGGGGCCCGCGCCAGCAACTGATTGAGCGCAACGTCGGGCGTTTTTCCGCAACGCAAATCGAAACCGCGCTCGTCCATGCGGCGCGTATCGATCGCATGATTAAAGGACTCGCGCGCGGTGACGTCTGGGACGAGTTACTTCAGCTGGGCTTACGCTTCTCCCGCAAGCGCGCCAAGTCTGCCTAGAATCGCGATATCATTGTTTTTTAGGCGCGTGTGCTGCGGATTAAGCGGTAGGTTCGCACTCCGCCTGCTCATTCCTCATTCCTCATTCCTCAATCCTGCATTTAATTCCATGGACATTCAGAGCTACATGGTCACCGTCGGTCAGCAGGCGCGCGCTGCGTCGCGGCTGGTCGCGCGGGCCGACGCCGCGACTAAAAACCGCGCGTTGACGCTGACCGCCGAAGCGATTGAACGCGACGTTAAACGCCTGCTCGCCGCCAACACGCTCGATCTCGACGCTGCGCGCGCGAAGAGTCTGGATGCGCCGCTGATCGACCGTCTGACACTAACCGCCAACAGCATCGCCGACATGGCCGACGGGCTGCGCCAGATTGCTCGCCTCGCGGATCCAATCGGCGAAATCAGCGAACTTGAAAAGCAACCGTCCGGCATCAAGGTTGGGCGCATGCGCGTACCGCTCGGGGTGATCGCGATCATTTACGAGTCGCGGCCGAATGTCACCGCGGATGCGGCCGGGCTTTGTCTCAAGGCGGGCAATGCGTGCATTTTGCGCGGCGGCTCGGAAGCGCTGCACTCTAATCAGGCGATCGCTGCGTGCGTGCATGCGGGCCTGGCCGCCGCCGGTCTGCCCGAGACTGCAGTGCAGGTGATAGAGACTACCGACCGCGCCGCCGTCGGCGAACTGCTGCGCATGCACGAATATGTCGACATCGTGGTGCCGCGCGGCGGCAAGAGCCTGATCGAACGTGTAATGAAGGAGTCGCGTATTCCGATGATCAAGCACCTTGACGGTGTTTGTCATGTCTACATTGACGACGAGGCCGACATCGACAAGGCAATTCGCATTGCGGACAACGCCAAGACGCAGCGGCTCGGCACCTGCAATACGATGGAAACCCTGCTGGTCGCGCGCGGCATCGCTGCTCGCGTGATGCCGCGCCTGGCCAAAATATATCAGGACAAAGGCATCGAATTGCGCGGCGACCAAGCGACACGCGAGCTCGTTCCAGGCATTAAAGAAGCGACCGAGGAAGACTGGTATACCGAATATCTGGCGCCGATTCTTGCCGTGCGCGTGGTCGACGGACTCGAGCAGGCGATGGACCACATCGCGCGCTACGGCTCGCAACACACTGACGCGATCGTGACTGAAGATAAATTGCGCGCGAACCGATTTTTGCGCGAAGTCGATTCGAGCTCCGTTATCGTCAACGCATCGACGCGCTTCGCCGATGGATACGAATACGGTCTCGGCGCTGAGATCGGTATTTCGACCGACAAACTGCACGCGCGCGGGCCAGTCGGTCTGGAGGGGCTGACCTCGCGCAAATGGGTCGTATTCGGCGAAGGCCAAATTAGAAACTAACAAATCGGCAAACCGGCGGCGGGTATCGCCTGCATAGTTACGCTTGATGGTTTGCGCGTTTCGTGCCCGTACCGGCATTAAAGGATTTTTGCAATGAGCAACATCATCGAAGTCAAAGTCCCCGACATCGGAGACTTTCAGAACATTCCGATTATCGAAATACTGGTCAAGCCCGGTGACAGTGTGCAGCCGGAAGATCCGCTGCTCGCGCTTGAATCGGACAAGGCGACGATGGAAGTGCCGTCGCCGGTTGCCGGTGTCATCAAGGACATCAAGGTTAAAGTCGGTGACAAGGTGTCGCGAGGTACGCTCGTGCTGACGCTGGACGCAGCCCCTGCGCCTGATGCCGTCGCTGCCGCCACCGCACCAAAATCGTCATCGCCACCGCCGGCGGCGCAGGCTGCTGCGCCCGATGTAGCGATAGCGCCCGCCGTTGCTTTTTCTGGCGCGGTCGATCTCGAATGCGACTTGCTAGTCCTCGGGGCCGGACCCGGCGGTTATTCCGCGGCCTTTCGTGCCGCCGATCTCGGCTTGCAAACGGTGATCGTCGAGCGCTATGCAGCACTCGGCGGCGTTTGCCTCAATGTCGGCTGCATCCCGTCCAAAGCGCTGCTGCACGTCGCTGCGGTGATGGACGAGGCCGCGCATTTCGCCGCTCTTGGTGTGACCTTCGGCAAGCCGGCGGTTGATCTCGAGAAATTGCGCGCACACAAGAACAAAGTCGTGGGTAAGCTCACCGGCGGACTCGCTGCGATGGCGAAGGCGCGCAAGGTCAACGTGGTGCGTGGCTACGGCAATTTTCTCGATGCGCACCACGTTGAAGTTGACGCTACACAAGGGGATGGCCAGGACAGGACCGGCAAGAAAACCGTTATCCGCTTCAAGCAGGCGATTATTGCGGCCGGGTCGATGCCGGTCAGATTGCCGTTCGTGCCCGCGGACCCACGCATTGTCGATTCGACTGGCGCACTGACGCTGCCGGCCATTCCCAAGCGCATGCTGGTGATCGGCGGCGGCATCATCGGACTCGAGATGGCAACCGTTTACGCAACGCTCGGCAGTCGCATTGAAGTCGTCGAAATGCTCGATGGCCTGATGCAGGGCGCCGACCGCGATCTCGTGAACGTCTGGCGCAAGTTTAATGCGGCACGTTTCGACAAGGTTATGCTCAAGACCAAAACCGTCGCGGTCGAAGCGACGCCTAAAGGCATCCAGGTCAAATTCGAAGGCGAACAGGCGCCCGCCGAGCCGCAGGTCTACGACCTCGTGCTGCTCGGCGTGGGGCGCAGTCCCAACGGCAACAAAATAAGCGCCGACAAAGCCGGTATCGCAGTCGATCAGCGCGGCTATATCGCCGTCGACAAGCAGATGCGTACCAACGTTGCGCATATATTTGCGATTGGCGATGTCGTTGGCCAGCCCATGCTCGCACATAAGGCCGTGCACGAAGGCCATATCGCCGCGGAAGTAGCGGCGGGACAAAAATCGTTTTTTGATGCGCGCGTGATTCCTTCAGTTGCTTATACGGATCCCGAAGTCGCGTGGGTAGGGCTCACCGAAGACGACGCAAAAAAACAAGGTGTCAAGATCGGCATCGGCAAATTTCCGTGGGCGGCGAGCGGACGCGCGATCGCCAATGGCCGGGACGAAGGAATCACGAAGCTGATATTCGATCATGCGACGCATCGCATTCTAGGCGGCGGCATCGTCGGCACGCATGCCGGCGATCTGATCGGCGAACTCGCATTGGCGATAGAGCTGGGCGCGGACGCTGTCGACATCGGCAAGACCATTCATCCGCATCCGACGCTCGGCGAATCGATCGGCATGGCGGCTGAAGTATATGAAGGCGTCTGCACCGACCTGATGCCGGCCAAGAAATAGCCTGATCGCGACTTCGCACCGGCGGATTAACGCATATCGTTAAAAAGCTATACTCGAACCTTTAATTGCACCGCAACGACGCGGCACGTAAACGGATGTCGCAGATGAAAGCGTATGTCGAAGCGCGAATTCGATAGCCTGACGATCGTGCGAGCGGCGTCGACTTGGCGGTTTAACGGCCTTCAATCGTAGGGGCCGTCAAACCTTTGCAGCGCTGTTCGAACGGCCGCCGGCGCGCATTGCGGCTGCCAAATTTGCTCCCAAATGACCGCCCACGGGCGCATAATCGGAATACCCTCCGCTAACAGGACAAGCCATTGGCCAAACCTAACTACCAATTTGAAAAACGCCAGAAAGAGTTGGCAAAGAAAAAGAAGAAAGAGGAAAAACGCCTGCGCAAGCTTGGCGACAATCCGGGCGAGCCTGAAAGCGATACGGATGCGCCAGCCTCCCAGCCGCCGGCTGAGGGCAAAACCCTGTAATTACGCGTTAAAAACGCGTCACTCACGCGCAAAAAAAGCGTTACTTTATGGCAGTTACCAAAACCAAACTAGCGAAGTGCCTACATCACCGGGTCAGGCTACGGCCTCCGGCTCGACGCTTTCGCGGCGTCACCGAGCTCAGGATCATGGATGATGATTGGCTCGTGCAGGAAACCGAAAACGACCAAGTACGCATCAGGAATATCCGCACTGATCACGTTGCGCTTCTCGGGTTTAACCAAATCAGTGAATATGTGGCAGACCCGAAGCGCGAGTTCGATGGTCTGCGCCATGGGTTTCTGGAATTGAAGGTGCAGGTATTTCTGCGCGGCCCCGAGCTGGTTATCGAACCGCGACCTTCTTCATCTACCAAGGCTTCCGCCGCGAATAAAGCACCGGTCTTGAAGGCGCAGCCTGCGACGAAAACACCGCCCCTCGTCAAACTGGTAATGGCGCGAAAGCGTAAAGCGGTTTGATGGGCGCGATCGAAGCGCCCGCGGTTATCGCGTCAGCACGTAACGCGACGGCTCCGCAATAACGATTTATAGAAGCCTTTGACGTCGCGGGTTTGCCGCAACTTTTCGGCTCGCAACTCAAGCCGGAATTTGAGCAAGTCCGCGCACAAAGCCCATCCCTGCGGGGTTGCGAGCGCCTCGAACATCAACGCAACCTCATCGGAAAACTTTCCGTCAGCCGGCCCGTCGCCGATTAAATAACCGATCGCGCTTGCAACATGCGTTTCGGGAACCGCAAATGCGAGCTGTATGCTGCGTTGAAGGTCGTCGACTTCATTGGCGGCGCGGATCACTTGCGCGTCCGGCTGTCTTGATCGTCGGCACGTCGACAAGACGCCGAAATGCCGTCGGAATTGCGCACAGTTCGATGCTGAGAGTCGTCCATACGGACAACATTCGCAAATCCCGTGCCCGTCCGCGGCACGCACCATACGCGACTTTTGCACAAACGCGGCTGTATGCGGCGTGAGATCGGCGCATCTGGCGCCTATCTGGCAGATGTTTCACTTGCGGAGAATTGTTGCAAGGCTCGCTAAAGCCTGAGCAGGCTGGCGCAATTCGCTGTGCCGTTGCCCTAGAACAAAATGCGAGCGTCTACATGCCTTTGGCGAGCGCGACTACGTGGTTGCCGTCGCGGCTTTCAACTTCGATTTCGTATTGGCGTTTAGGGTCTGCGTCTTCGACCCCCCGATGGCCCTGCGCGGTTTGTTCTTTTTTTGGCCACACCAAAAAACCCTTAACCGGTACGCCGCGTTCAATCGCTTCGCTTACGTTCGCATGGTGACGAGCGCCGGTCGAACGTTCGAGATCCTTGTCGTCGCACAGCGTATAGCGGTAAACGCCGCTGCTGACGCGCTTTAATTGATCCGACCACAACGTAACCCACAGGGTCGAACGGTCTTCCGTCCACTTGGATGAATCGTAGCGCGTGCCGCCTACTGCACCCAAATGCTCCCAAGCGACAGTGATTTTTGGTTTCATGCTTGACCTTCAATATCAGGATGACTTCCTATTTTAACCCGGATCGATTGTGCCGGCAGATTAACTGAACATTTTCACTGGAAAATTAGATATTTAACTGATCGTCCCCGAGCATTTACCGCTATGGCGACATCATTGAACGGGATGCTGAAGTCAACAACTGATATCGCGCCATACCCTTGTCACTAGTGCTTGAAATGGAAGGGCTTTTCAGCGGCTATCGGCGAGGGTAAACTATTGGCCACCCAACAGTCGCCAATGCATCTGTTTTACGGCTCACGCGTTATACGTATACGTCTTGCAGCACCGGCTGAGCATAAAGAACAAACGTTAAGGCGTAACGAGGAGACGATTTGAAGCCGACCGATATTCATCATCCCGACTATTTTCACAAAGTAGTAGATTGCCAATGGGCCTGCCCTGCCCACACTCCGGTTCCCGAATACATCCGCCTGATTGCCGCAGGCCGCTATAGCGACGCATACATGGTCAACTGGGAATCGAATGTATTCCCCGGCATTTTGGGCCGCACGTGTGACCGGCCTTGCGAACCCGCCTGCCGCCGCGGCCGCGTTGAAGAAAACAACGGCGAAAAACCCGAACCCGTAGCTATATGCCGCTTAAAGCGCGTCGCGGCGGATTACAAAGATGACATCACCGCGCGACTGCCAAAAGCACCGCTGAAAAAAAATGGCAAACGCGTTGCTTTGGTCGGCGCCGGCCCCGCTTCGCTGACCGTCGCGCGCGATCTCGCACCGCTTGGCTATGAAGTCACCGTGTTTGATGCCGACCAGCGCGCAGGCGGCATGATCCGCACGCAAATCCCGAAGTTCCGTCTGCCCGAATCGGTGATCGACGAAGAAGTAAATTACATTCTCAACATTGGCGTTGAGTTTCGCGGCGGTCAACGCATCGAAAGTTTTAAGCAGGTGCTCGACGAAAAGTACGACGCGATATTCGTCGGCACCGGCGCACCGCGCGGCCGCGACCTCGAACTTCCAGGACGGCAGGAGGCTGCCAAAAACATTCACATTGGCATCGACTGGTTGAACAGCGTCTCTTTTGGTCACGTCGACAAAATCGGCAAACGCGTGATCGTGCTGGGCGGCGGCAACACAGCGATGGATTGCTGCCGTTCTTCCAGGCGGCTGGGTGGCGAAGACGTCAAAGTCATCGTTCGCTCCGGGTTTGAAGAAATGAAAGCAAGCCCATGGGAAAAAGAAGACGCGCAGCACGAAGGCATTCCGATACTTAATTATCTGGTGCCGCAGTCGTTTCAGCATAAAAACGGCAAGTTGACGGGCATGCTGTTCGAGAAAGTAAAGGCGGAGTACGACGCCAACGGCCGCCGCAACCTGGTGCCGACCGGCGAACCCGGCCAGTTCTTCGAATGTGACGATGTGCTCGTCGCGGTCGGTCAGGAAAATGCATTCCCGTGGATCGAGCGCGACATCGGGCTCGAGTTCGACCAATGGGGGATGCCGGTCGTCGACAAAATCACGATGCAGTCGTCGCTGCCGCACGTGTTCTTCGGCGGCGACTCGGCGTTCGGGCCTAAAAACATTATTTGGGCCGTCGCGCATGGGCATGAAGCGGCGATCTCGATCGACAAATTGTGCAATGGCGAAGACGTCAAAGAACGGCCGGCGCCCATGGTGCATCTGATGTCGCAAAAGATGGGCATTCATGAGTGGAGCTATGACAACGCGATCTCAAACGACCAGCGCTATAAGGTGCCGCTCAAGGACCAGACGATTGCGTTGAAGAACATCAAGGTCGAAGTCGAACTCGGTTTCGATCCAAAGCTTGCGTTTGCCGAGGCGGAGCGCTGCCTTAACTGCGACGCACAAACTGTATTC
>JANYCE010000294.1 GCA_025360445.1 Betaproteobacteria bacterium | reverse complement strand
TCCGCTCACCCTCATGCGGCAGACTTCGGTCAATGAAGCCGTCAAAATGGATTTCGCCAACGGCATCCGCTCGATGATGCGTCAGGACCCGGACATCATCCTCGTCGGCGAAATCCGTGATCGCGATACCGCCGAGATGGCGTTTCGCGCCGCCATGACCGGCCACCAGGTGTTTTCAACCTTGCACTCGAATTCAGCGCTCGGCGCATTTCCGCGGCTGCTCGATATCGGCATCCAGCCCGACATCATGGCGGGCAACATTATCGGCGTCATTGCGCAACGCCTTGTGCGCGTGCTCTGCGTGCATTGCAAAGAGGCCTACGCGCCGAGTATCGAAGAGCGCAAAATTTTGGGCCAGGCCGCCGCGGATGTCGCTCATATCTATCGACCTGCCGGCTGCCCGAAGTGCGGCAACAAAGGCTACAAAGGCCGCAGCTCTGTGATGGAATTGTTGGTCATGGATGGCGAACTCGACGAACTGGTCGCGCGGCGTGCGACCGCTAGAGACTTGCGCGCAGCCGCGCTTGCCAGAAACTTCCGACCTCTCGCAGAAGAAGGGGTCGCTCTAGTGCTTGCCGGCACCAGCAGCCTTGCAGAAATATCGCGTGCGGTCGATTTAACTGGCCGTTTTAATTAGCGCCCTTATGTTGACCAGGACGGCATGTGAAATCCGGCGGCTGGAACGCTGCCGACAATGGCCCAAAGCCTGCTAAACGTGCCGTCATTCCAATATAAAGCCATCGACAAAACAGGCCGCCCCGCGCGCGGCGGTCTGGACGCCGTAAACGATGTGGATCTCGAACTGCGGTTGCGCCGCATGGGGCTCGATCTCATCACGTTTCGGGAGGTCGAAAAAAGCGGCCCTGGCTTCGGTTCCGGCGGCAACATAACGCGGCGCGATCTGATCACCTTTTGTTTCGACATGGAGCAAATAACGCGTTCCGGCATTCCATTGCTCGAAGGCCTGCGTGACTTGCGCGATTCAATCGAGAACCCGCGCTTTCGCGAAATTTTGGCCACACTGATAGAAGACATGGAAGGTGGCCGCGTGCTGTCGCAGGCGATGTCGCAACATGCTTATGTGTTCGATAACGTATTTGTCAGCCTGATTCGCGCGGGCGAGCAGGCGGGACGACTCACCGAAGTGTTCGCGAGCCTGGGCACTACGCTCAAATGGCAGGATGAACTCGCGTCGCAAACAAAACGCCTCCTCATGTATCCCGCGTTCGTGCTGGTCGTCGTGATGGCCGTATTGGTGTTCATGCTGGTGTTCCTGGTCCCGCAGGTCACCCAACTGCTAAAAGCGATGGGAATCGCTCTGCCGCCCCAAACCCGCGCACTGATTTTTGTCTCGAATATCGTGCTTGATTACTGGCCGCTGGTGTTTGGACTTCCCATCGCTATTGTTACAGCGCTGGTTGTCATGGTTAAACGAAGTCCCAAGGCGCACTATCTGTGGGACTACACAAAGCTGCATCTGCCGGTCGTCGGCCCCATCATTCAAAAAATCATCATGTCGCGCTTCACCAACTTCTTCGCGTTGATGTATCAATCGGGCATTACGATTCTTGACGCGATAAAAACCTCTGAAGAAATCGTCGGCAATCGTGTTATCGCCGACGGCCTGATGCGCGCCGGCGCGCAAATTACGGCTGGCGACAGCCTGACCGAAACGTTTCAGAATCTTGGGATTTTTCCGCCGCTGGTCATTCGGATGCTGCGGGTCGGCGAAGCTACCGGCGCTCTGGATACAGCTTTAATGAATGTCACCTATTTCTACAATCGCGACGTCAAAGAATCGGTCGATAAGGGCATGTCAATGATCGGTCCCGTCCTTACCGTTGTCATGGGCGGGATTATGGTATTCATCATGTGGTCTGTGCTGGGTCCCGTGTATGATATTCTCGGCAAAATAAAGTTCTAACCGCCTAATCGCAAAGGCAAAAACACTTCGCAATGGCGGATAAACTCCTCATCTCAGTATCGGGCAATCAGGTCAGCGCAACTCGCTGGGTCGGCGGGCGTTTGGGCCTATGCACCGTATTCGAAAATTCCGAGAGCGGGCTGACAGCTTTTAGAGATCATCTGGCGCACGGCCCTCGTTCCCCTGTGCACATGATGGTCGACGCTGCCGAGGAAGACTATCGTTTTGAATTGCTGCCCCACAGTTTTGGCAGCGATCGCAACGAAATGATTTCCCGCAAGCTCAAGCAGCACTATCGCAGCACCCCCTTCTATAGCGCGCGGATGCAAGGACGCGATCCCGGCAAGCGACGGGATGATCGATATCTTTTTTGCGCACTGACGAATCCGGAGTTAATCACTTCATGGCTGGAGGTCGTCACCGCACTCCAGCTGCCGGTTGCAGGCGTGTATCTTTTGCCAACGGTCAGCGGGCTGCTGGTCGAGACTCTGAAGCTCAAGCAAACAAATCTCCTGGTGGTGTCGATCCATGGCGCCGGACTGCGCTTGAGTTTCTTCCGCGAGCAACAACTCCGCATCAGCCGGTTGGCAAGAATCGACGGCAACGCCAGCGAAGCCATTAAAAATTACGCGGAAGAAATATCTAATACGCGTTTATACCTGCATGCGCTGCGCGTCATGACGCTGGACGAGCACTTGTCGGTGTTAATCGTCGATCGCGACGATACGCTGACGGGCCTTGAGCGGGCCATCGCACGCGACAACCCTAATCTGGAGTGCCGCCGGCTCGGCCAGGCAGAAATCATCTCAAGCCTCGGCATCACCCCGCCGGCGATGGCATCGTCGAGCGACGCACTTTATCTGCAGTTGCTTGGAATGCGCGCGCCCGTCAATAACCTTGCGCCGGCTACAGTCACGCTCGGCTACCGGCAGCATCAAATCCGCCGGGGAATGTTCGCTTTTAGCGGAGCTACTGCATTTGCGGCCGGAATCTGGTGCGCAGTGACCCTTTATCAGGTGTTCGATGCGCGCGCGGACACTGAAAACTCCAAACGGTTGACGGCTGAACTGCAGACGAAGTATCAGGAAGCAACCCGTCAGTTTCCAGCGGCCCCCACCACTGCGGACAATCTGAGACGCGCAGTGGAAGTCTCACAGAAGATCGGCGCTACGACGCGCACACCGCAGATCATGATGGATCTGATCAGCCAATCGCTTGAGAGCAATCCGGTTATCGTCATGAAATCGTTCGACTGGAAATATGACACCGCGGAATTCGCCGCAGCTCGCGATGTAAATGTAAATCCGGCGGCGCCCGCTGTTTTTGCGCCTCCCCCGCTCGCGCAGGCGGGCGGGCGGCGCAAGGAAAGCGCGCTGATTGAGGGCGAGGTTCGACCGTTCCGGGGTGATTACAGGGCGGCTATCGATTCGATAAACCGGTTCGCGGAAAACTTGTCGCAACAACCAAACGTCGGTGAAGTCAAAGTCGCAAAGCTGCCGCTGAACATCAGCCCGGGACTGACGCTGTCCGGCAACACAACTGATAGTCAGGATCAGGCAGGCAAGGCCGAATTTATAATAATCGTGCAGATGAAACCAGCCGCGTGAACGCCACCGAATTCAAAGCATTACAGACTCCCTTGATTATCATGATCATCGTGATCGGCCTTAGTGCCGGGCTGATTTATCAGTTGGATCAAACGCTGACCGTGAGCAAGCGCGAGCTCGCCCAACAACAAGTCCAGATGCGGGAAGCGCGCACGCGCCTGCAAAAGTCGGGCGAGGAAAAAGATGTCATCGTGCGTTTCCTGCCAAATTATCAATATCTGCAGCGCATCGGGTTTGTCGGCGACGAGCAGCGGCTTAAC
>JANYCE010000290.1 GCA_025360445.1 Betaproteobacteria bacterium | reverse complement strand
CGCCAACATCATCGCTGCCGGCATCATTCCGGCCGGACTCGAAATGATGGACCGCATCACTACTGGCGCAGTCGAGCCCTTCGTCAACGCCGGTTATCCGCTCGACGCAGCCGCGATACTGCTCTGCGAATCCGACGGCATCGACGCCGAAGTGGAGGAGGAAATCGCGCGCATGACCGCAGTCATGCGGCAAAGCGGTGCGATTGAAATACGCGTCTCGCAGAACGAAACCGAACGCCTGCGCTTCTGGGCCGGACGCAAAGCGGCGTTTCCGGCTGCCGGGCGGGTCTCGCCCGATTACTACTGCATGGACGGCACGATTCCGAAAAAAGCGCTGGCGCGCATGCTGAACGCAATCACTGCGCTGTCGGCAAAATACAAACTGCGTTGCATGAATGTGTTCCATGCCGGCGACGGCAATCTGCACCCGCTGATACTCTACGACGCCAACAAGGCGGGCGAACTTGAACGCACCGAACAATTCGGCGCGGAAATTCTCAAGCTGTCGATCGAAGTCGGCGGCACCATCACCGGCGAACACGGTGTGGGCGTCGAAAAAATCGATTCGATGTGCGAACAATTCAACGCGCCCGAACTGGCGCTGTTTCATGCAGTCAAGGCGGCGTTCGACGAACACGCGCTGCTCAATCCGGGCAAAGCGGTGCCGACGCTGCAGCGTTGCGCCGAATTCGGCCGCATGCATGTGCATGCAGGAAAAGAAAAATTCGCGGACATACCGCGGTTCTAGGAGATGCAGGAGCTTTGTACGTCGAATATTCCAATGCGCTGATGTGGCCAACCGGCATTCCCGATGCAGCAACTCGCTGATCAATACGCCGCTGCCATTCGCACGGCTGCGCGCAATACAACCGCCCTGCGCATCCGCGGCGGCGGCAGCAAGGATTTTTACGGCGGCACGCTGCAGGGCGAGGTGCTCGATACCGGCGCCTACCGCGGCATCATCGACTACGAACCGAGCGAACTGGTGCTGACTGCGCGCGCCGGCACGCCGCTCGCTGAAATCGAAGCCGCGCTCGCCGAACGCGGCCAGATGCTGGCCTTCGAGCCGCCGCATTTCGGTTCTGCGACGACGTTCGGCGGCTGCATTGCCGCCGGTCTCTCAGGTCCGCGCCGCGCCAGCGCCGGCAGCGTACGCGACTTCGTGCTCGGCGTGCGCATACTCGACGGCCGCGGTGACGATCTGCGTTTCGGCGGCCAGGTCATGAAAAACGTCGCCGGCTTCGATGTCTCGCGCCTGATGGCCGGTTCGCTCGGCACACTCGGCGTATTGCTTGAAATTTCGGTCAAGGTTCTGCCGCTGCCGGTTGCCGAAACAACACTGCGCTTCGACTTGCAGGCTGCAGAAGCCATCGCCCTGCTCAACGAATGGGGTGGCCGGGCATTGCCGCTGAGTGCCAGTGCATGGTGCGGCGGCGAACTCCACGTGCGTCTGTCCGGCGCGCATGCAGCGGTGAACGCAGCGACCAGACAGCTCGGCGGCGACGCGGTCGACGCCGCGCAAGCCCGCATTTTCTGGCGTGACCTGCGCGACCACAACGATCTTTTTTTTAAGACGGCAATGCCGGTATGGCGCCTGTCGCTCAAATCAACCACGCCGCCGCTCAACCTGCCCGGCGGCCAGTTGCTTGAATGGGGCGGCAGTCTGCGCTGGCTGGCCAGCGACGAAAGCGCGGCGAATGTTCAGGCGGCGGCGCTCTTCGGCGGCGGGCACGCCACGCTGTTTCGCGGTGGCGACAAAAGCGCCTGCGTGTTTCAGCCCTTGCCGCCGGCGCTGATGACCGTCCAGCGCAAGTTGAAACGCGCGCTCGATCCAGCGGGTATTTTCAACCGCGGCCGTTTGTATCCGGAGTTTTGATGCAAACAACGCTCGCTGATTTCATCAAGGACACGCCGCAGGGCCGCGAGGCCGACGCAATTCTGCGCAAATGCGTGCACTGCGGCTTCTGCAGCGCGACCTGCCCGACCTATCAACTGCTGGGCGACGAATTGGACGGCCCGCGCGGGCGCATTTACCTGATCAAGCAGGTGCTCGAAGGCAAGACCGCGACCGCGAAGACGCAGTTGCATCTCGACCGCTGCCTGACCTGCCGTGCCTGCGAAACCACCTGCCCGTCCGGCGTGCAGTACGGGCGCCTGCTCGATATCGGCCGCGAGGTCGTGCATGCACAGGTCGCGCGCAGCGCAGCAGCCGGTCTCAAGCGCGCGATGTTGCGAGCGGTGATTCCGCACCGCGATCGTTTTGCCGCGCTGCTGCGCATCGGTCAAGCGCTGCGCTGGCTGCTGCCGCCCGCACTCAAACGCAAAGTGCCGGCGCCGGCGCAATTAACCACGTGGCCGTGCAACGAGCACGCCAGAAAAATGCTGGTACTTGAAGGTTGCGCGCAACCCGCGCTTTCTCCGAACACGAACGCTGCCACTGCGCGCGTGCTCGACCGCCTTGGCATCACTTTGGTACGCGCAACCACCGCCGGCTGCTGCGGCGCGGTGTCGCAGCATCTCGATGCACACGACGAGGCACGCGATTACATGCGGCGCAATATCGACGCCTGGTGGCCGCATATCGAACGCGGCGCCGAAGCCATTGTCGTCACCGCCAGTGGCTGCGCAACCATGGTTGCCGAATACGGCCATCTGCTCGCAGATGAGCCCGCTTATGCAGAAAAGGCCGCGCGCGTATCTTCCATGATGAAAGACGTCAGTGAAATCATCGCCGCGGAAAAAAGTAACATCGCCGGCATGCTCAACCCGCAATCCGCAAAACTGGCCTTCCATCCGCCGTGCTCGCTGCAACACGGCCTCAAGATGAAAGGTGGCGTCGAAACGCTGCTGGTCGAGCTCGGGTTTGAATTGACACCGGTCGCCGATGCCCATCTGTGCTGCGGCTCGGCCGGCACTTATTCGATATTGCAGCCCGAACTCTCGCAGCGCCTGCTAAAAAACAAGATGGCCGCCTTGAGCGCAGGCAAACCTGCCGCCATCATCACCGCCAATATCGGCTGTCAGTCGCATTTACAATCCGTTACCGCACTTAAAGTTAAACATTGGATAGAGTTGGTTGATGAAAATCTCGCCCGTTAAAAAACGCAAGCCACGTTCTTCAAGCACGAAGGTTACCGGTCCCGCATGGCCGATCGAAAATCGATTGCAATTGAAACCTCCGACGAGACAATTGAAACTAGGAGATCAGACTGTCCCAGTCTATGAACAAGAACTTTGGACATCAAAACAAAGACAGGCATCATCGATTCATGAAATTTCCTATCGCGCTTGTTTTAAACCGCAATTGCCAGCCTATTTCATAGAAAAATTAACTCGCGAAGGAGACACCGTATACGATCCATTTTCCGGCCGAGGCACAACCGCCGTCGAATCGGCGCTACATGGACGTCGCTCGCTAGCAAACGATGTAAACCCGCTCTCCATTTTGCTGACGAAACCGCGCCTAGAAATTCCGGACCTCAACTTAATTCAGCAACGGCTAGACTCTCTTCACATACCGGCGAGAACCAAAAGTAAAATTGATTTATCAATGTACTTTCACAAAGATACGCTTCGCGAGATAGTAGGGCTGCGCAATTACTTGCAACGACGCCGCGATAATGGATTAGAAGACGCCGTGGACCGCTGGATTCGAATGATCGCCACCAATCGATTAACCGGCCACTCGCCTGGATTTTTTTCCGTATATACATTACCGCCCAACCAAGCGACTCTCCCGAAAAATCAAATCAGCATTAACCGTAAACTAAATCAAAAACCGACATATCGGGATACTCGGGCATTAATTATTAAGAAAACGCTTCGGCTACACTCAAAACTCACGATAGATAATCGCACTCGACTTCGCGAAGCGGCGATATCCGCGCGCTTTTTCTCCTGCGATGCAGGAGATACGCGGGATATACCATTCGAGTCTGTTCAACTAACGGTAACGTCCCCCCCTTTCCTTGACGTCGTTGGTTACGCCAATGACAACTGGCTGCGCTGCTGGTTTAATTCGGTCGACTTAGAATCTATAAATAAAAACATTACAATGAGTAAAACCGTTTCCGATTGGTCCACGGTAATGAGTCGCGTTTTTATAGAACTTTTTAGAATTACAAGAAAATTTGGCTGGGTAGCATTCGAAGTTGGGGAAGTTCGTGGGGGAAAAATAAAGCTTGATGAAACCGTTTTGCCGATCGGAATCGCTGCCGGATTTTCACCGATTGCCGTTTTAGTAAATACACAACGTTTTACAAAAACATCGAATATCTGGGGGGTTCGAAATAACTCACTCGGAACAAATTCCAATCGAATCGTATTGCTTCAGAAGCAATAACTCGAAAAAGGGAGAAAGTACCATGGATTCTCAGACTGTCGAAATGCGCTTTTCGAAAGGCGAAAAAGTTGACGCGGCTAGTCTTGCCGAATTTCTTTATTTATTTAATGCGGTATATACAAGCTGCGCACAGGTACTCGACGAAAAGGATTTATCCAACAGGAACTCGTCTGAATTTATAGCCAAAGCGTCTAAAAAAATTAGCACGCTTAACGTCAACGATGTAAACAAATTGTTCTCAAAAGACCTGGGATCCAAAACCTTGGTAATTCAAGGCCTCGCGTACCATAGCCCTCTCCGAGTGACAGTCAGCGGCGTACTAATTCTTCTCGCAGTGGCAGTTACGTTTTCGGGAGGCACCTACGAATTGGGACCTTTAAAAGTAACCCTTCCACCAATTGCAGAGGGCATCGAAAACCTTCGAAAAGCACTGAAACCCGCCGTAAATGCTCCGCTGTCATTCGGAATTCACTCACGCACGATCAAACTCTCAAAACCCGAGATTGTCGAATTATTAAGGCACGATCCAAGCCAGAGAAACAAAGGAGGATTCCAACGATTTTTCTTTAGCCTTCGTTACAAGCTTCATCCGAAGACTGGGCAAATCGAACTTTCCGACTCTGAAATACAGAAAATCATAAAAAACTGTCGAACCTCGAGCATAGGTGGCTGGCAAAGAAGCACGAGAAAAATTTTTGGTCGGCACTTTGGCTTCTAGCTATTAAAGTAAATTTTTTATGAAAAAAATCGGATTACTCTCCCCTATTCTGAGTACGTTAATTTTTTCTCTTATTTCAACGGCAACATTGTCGCAAACTTATCCGTCGCGCCCGCTGCGCCTGATCGTGCCCACCGCTCCCGGCGGCGGCACCGATTTCACCGGACGGCTGGTCGCGGCCAAACTCTCCGAGGGGCTGGGCCAGCAGGTGGTGGTTGAAAACCGCGGCGGTGGCGGCGGCAGCGTCGGCGCCGACAA
>JANYCE010000216.1 GCA_025360445.1 Betaproteobacteria bacterium | reverse complement strand
TCCACTACGCTGTCCACGCGAGCTTCCACGTTGTGCAGTGCGAGGTCGAGCGCTCTGCGCTGGCGGGTTTGGAGGTAAAAAAGGGCGACGGCAAGCACCACCAGCGTTATACCCAAGCCGATGGCGACCCTGTGCATCAGGCCGGTATGCCAGCCGGCGTTAGCGGCCGCGATCGCGACCAGCGCACCAAGGGTGCCGACCGCCAGCACCGGTCCAAAAATGGCCAGCAGGCGTCCGCTCGAGCGACGACGCTGATGAGTCAGTTGCAAGGTTTTGTGCAAGTGCAAGTGGTTATGCGCGAGAAAGGTGAAGCCATTCCGATTCTAAACACATATTGATCTACATCAACGCCCCGATGTAAGGGCGGCGGATAGTAGCGGACAATCATGTTAGACGTATCGAAATCGAGCGCTCTCACCATGCCGCCAGTCGAAATTGACCTCGACCTGGTGCGCCGTTTCGACCAGCATGGGCCGCGCTATACCTCGTATCCGACCGCCGACCGGTTTGTGGAATCGTTCGATGCCCCGGCCTATGAGTCATGGCTGGCGCGCCGCAACGTCGGCGCGATCACGCGCCCACTCGAACTGTATGTCCATTTGCCGTTCTGCGACACGCTGTGCTTTTACTGCGGATGCAACAAAATTATCACGCGCGACCGCGGTAAGGGCGCCAATTACCTTAAGTATCTGAACGAAGAAATCGCGCTGCAGGCGAGCGCGCTCGGCGACGACACCAGGGTCGCGCACATGCACTGGGGCGGCGGCACGCCCAATTTTTTCGCAATTGCGCAGCTCAACGAGTTGATCACGCAGTTGCGCGGCCATTTCGATTTTGATGCGGCGGGCGATAATTCGATCGAGCTGGATCCGCGCAGAGCGGACAGCGAGTACATAGCGGGCCTGCGGGAACTGGGCTTTAACCGGGTGAGCATCGGCGTGCAGGATTTCGATGCGGACGTGCAACGCGCAGTGCACCGCGTGCAGAGTGAAGCGCAGACGCGGGAAGTCATCGATGCGGCGCGCGCTAACGGGTTCCGCTCGATTAACGTGGACCTCATCTACGGACTGCCGAAACAGTCGCTGCTGAGTTTCGAGCGCACCCTCGAACGCGTGGTGGCGGCAGAGCCCGACCGCATCGCGGTTTACAACTACGCGCACCTGCCCAATCTCTTTAAACCGCAGCGCCGCATACAGGCGTCCGACCTGCCGGTGCCCGATACGCGGTTGAAGCTGCTGGCGCTGGCGATCCGCCGGCTTAACGCGGCGGGCTATCAATATATCGGGATGGACCATTTCGCAAAAGCGACCGACTCGCTGGCGGTGGCGCAGCGCCAGGGTTTGCTGCACCGGAACTTTCAGGGCTATTCGACGCACGCGGACTGCGACCTGCTGGGCCTGGGCGTGAGCGCGATCGGCAGCATCGGCCCGACTTACAGCCAAAACTTCCGCACACTCGAGGAGTACTACAACAGCCTCGACCACAACACGCTGCCGATCATGCGCGGCATCGAGATGTCGGCGGACGACCTGATGCGGCGCGCGGTGATAGGCGCACTGATGTGCCACTTTGCGGTGTTCAAGGAATCTTTCGCCACCTCTTACCTGATCGACTTCGACCGGTACTTCGCAACCGAGCTCGATGAATTGCGCGAGTTCGAGCGCCTGGAACTCGTCACGCTCGACAGCGACACGCTGACCGTAACAGCCAGGGGGCGCCTGATGGTGCGCAACATTGCGATGGTGTTTGACCGCTATCTGCGCCAGGATCGAGAGCGCCGCAGTTATTCGCGCGTGCTATGAACGCGCTCTTGAATGGCTCGCCAGGGGCGGCTGTTGCCGGCAGGATCGCGTGATGACGCGGTTTGCGCAGGGATGAGTTAAGACATCGCGCGGGCGGCATCGCCGCCGTCTAAAAATCGCGGATCACGCGTTATGCCGCGAGGCCCTGCGCGATCAGATAATCTTCGTAATTGCCGGCATGGATGACGATACCGGCCGGCGTCATTTCGATAATCCGCGTCGCGAGCGACGACACGAACTCACGATCGTGCGACACGAAGATCAGGGTGCCCTGGTATTTTTCGAGCGCAGTGTTCAGCGACTCAATGCATTCCATGTCGAGGTGATTGGTCGGCTCGTCCATCAACAGCACATTGGGTTTCTGCAACGCGAGTTTTGCAAACACCATGCGCTGCTGTTCGCCGCCTGAGAGCACGCGCGTAAGCTTCGTTGCGTCCTCGCCGGAAAACAACATACGTCCGAGCGCGGCGCGCACTGTTTGGTCGTTGTCGTTGGGCCCGCGCCAATTGGCGAGCCACTCCGCGAGCGTTTCTTTTTCGGTGAACTCGGTAGCGTGATCTTGCGCGCAGTAGCCGGATTTAGCTTTTTCCGTCCATCTTATGGAGCCGGCATCGGGCGTAAGTTCCCCCGCGAGGCAACGCAATAGCGTGGTCTTGCCGATGCCGTTGGGCCCGATGATCGCAATGCGCTCGCCAGCCTCGACGCGAATATTGAAATTAGCAAACAGCGGTTGGTCGTAACCCTTCGCGAGTTTTTGCGCTTCGAATACGTAGCGATGCAATTTGTCGCGGTCGTCGACGTCGAAGCGCACGTACGGGTAGATGCGTGACGACGGTTTAATGTCTTCGACCTTGATTTTTTCGATCTGGCGCGCGCGTGATGTGGCTTGGCGGGCTTTCGACGCGTTGGCCGAAAAACGGCGCACAAAATCCTGGAGATCGGCGATTTTCTCTTTCGCCTTGACGTTCGCGGTGAGCATGCCTTCGCGCGCCTGCGTCGCGGCTAGCATGTAATCGTCGTAGTTGCCCGGGTAGACGCGGATTTCACCGTAGTCGACGTCCGCCATATGCGAGCACACCGCTGACAGAAAATGGCGATCGTGCGAGATGATGATCATGGTGCTGCTGCGCTCGTTCAACACGCCTTCGAGCCAGCGTATGGTGTTGATGTCGAGGTGGTTCGTCGGTTCGTCGAGCAGCAGAATGTCCGGATCGCCGAATAACGCCTGCGCCAGCAGCACGCGTAATTTCCAGCCGGGCGCCACTGCGCTCATCGGGCCGTCGTGCTGCTCCATCGGCACGCCGATGCCGGTCAGCAATGCGCTCGCGCGCGCTTCTGCGGTGTAGCCGCCGAACTCCGCGAATTCGTGCTCCAGTTCGGCCGCCCGCATGTAGTCGTCTTCGCTGGCTTCTTCATTCGCATAGATCGCGTCGCGCGCCTGCATCGCCTGCCACATTGCATCATGCCCCATCAGCACGACGTCGAGTACGCGCATGTCCTCAAACGCAAACTGGTCCTGACGCAATTTGCCGAGCCGCTCGCCGCGGTCGATGGCAACCGAACCGCCGCTCGGCTCGAGATCGCCGCCGAGAATTTTCATGAACGTCGATTTGCCGCAGCCATTGGCGCCGATGAGTCCATAGCGATTGCCATCGCCGAACCGGATCGAGACGTTTTCAAACAGGGGCTTGCCCCCGAACTGCATGGTGATATTGGTAGTACTTAGCACAAGATACTCAGCACAAAACTTTTCCGATCGGTAAAAGGGGCTGCGGCTTATTGATGTTTCAATAATTCGCGACAGCGGGTTAGTGCCATTCTCACCCTCTCCTTCGGGAGAGGGCCGGGGGGGGATTGAGCGTTCCGATTATCATCCATTATGAAACGCTCAATAGGTTATCCGCAGCGAGGCGTCGTCGCACCAGCAACGTGCGGCTATGAGTTACGGTTTACGTGTTCTAAGCGCTGGCGACAGGTGTGGCGCGAGCGTTTGTATCATCTGCGCGAAAATCTTCGGGTTGCCGGCAACGATGTTGCCCGAATCCATATAGCCGCCGTTGCCTTCCAGATCGCCGACCAGTCCGCCCGATTCCGTAATAAGCAGGCTGCCCGCCGCCATATCCCACGGCGAGAGGCCGAATTCCCAGAATCCGTCGAGGCGGCCGGCGGCGACATAAGCGAGATCGAGCGACGTCGCGCCGGCCCGGCGCAAGCCGGAAGTTTTCTGCGTCAGATCGCGAAAAATCGCGAGGTAATTATCAATGTGCGCGAACTCACGAAATGGAAAGCCGGTGCCGATCAGGCTCTTTTGCAAATTGCTGCGTTTGCTGATGCGCAGGCGCTTGTCGTTAAGATAGGCGCCGCGACCGCGCGACGCGGTAAAAAGATCGTTGTGCACCGGATCGTAAATCACCGCCTGCGACAGCACGCCTTTATGCGAGAGCGCGATCGACACCGCATATTGCGGAAAGCCATGCAGGAAATTAGTTGTGCCGTCGAGCGGGTCGATGATCCACTGAAACTCCGATTGGCCGCGCGCGCCGCTTTCCTCTGCGAGCACTGAATGAGTCGGATACGCTTCAAGCAGCACGCGCACGATCGCATCTTCGGCCGCGTGGTCAACTTCGGACACGTAGTCGTTGGCAGTTTTTTCCGTCACCGCGATAATGTCGAGATTTTGCGACGCGCGGTTGATGATCGTGCCGGCGCGGCGCGCGGCTTTCACCGCAGTGTTCAACATCGGATGCATCATCGCCGGCATATCAGCTCCCGGCCAGTCGCGGTATCAAGCGAGTGTCGGATTTAATGCGGCTTTTCAACCCCGGCGACGTTGTTGCGCTTATCATGGCATTTTTCATGGCGCGTATTTTAAGTGATCTAAGTGATTCAAAGCGATCCGCTCAAAAATATTCGCGTGGTGCTGACGCAACCCAGTCATCCCGGCAACATCGGCGCCACGGCGCGCGCGATGAAAACAATGGGGCTTGATTCGCTCTATCTCGTGAATCCGCGCCAGTTTCCGCATGCCGAAGCGAACGCGCGCGCAACGGGTGCAGTCGATGTGCTGCAGCACGCGCGCATTTGCACGAGCCTTTCCGAAGCGCTTGCCGATTGCGTGCTTGCGGTGGCCACGTCGGCGCGTCAACGCGATCTGCGCCACGAAATGATGAATGCACGCGACGTTGCGAGCGAAATCGTCAGCGCGGCGGCCGCGCATCCGGTCGCGCTGGTATTCGGCAACGAAACGTCGGGCTTGAGCAATGATGAAGCAAGTCTTTGCAACCTGTGGGCGTATGTGCCGGCGAATCCCGATTACTCGTCGCTCAATCTCGGCG
>JANYCE010000283.1 GCA_025360445.1 Betaproteobacteria bacterium | reverse complement strand
AGCGCACAACCCGCCTGCGATGAGATGCATAAGGTGCCGCGATTGCGCTCCGGAATGAACACTGTTTCGATCGCGTTACCGGTGCCGACTTCAAGCAGCCATTTGCGCGTGCCATCGGCGGCGGTCGTGTCGCGCACAATTGCCGGTGCGCTGATCACAGCCACTTTCTTCATTTCCTCGCGCGACAATTTTGAAATGTCGGTCATCGCATCGAAGTCGTCGACGCCAAATTGGTGAATCCACCGCATGAGCTGCCGCGCGCGAAATGCCTTCTCGCCGAGGCCGGCACAGAATTGCGCGAACCCCGCGCGTTCAAATTCGAGCAGATTGACAGTCATGACCGTTGGGCACTATCGCGAGTAAATATTAAGCGACGGGAAAAAGTAGGCGATTTCAATGCCGGCAGTATCGGTGCCGTCCGAGCCATGGACAGCATTCGCGTCAATGCTTTGAGCGAAATCAGCGCGGATTGTTCCTTTGACCGCCTTCTTCGGATCGGTCGCACCCATCAGGTCGCGATTTTTCTGAATCGCATTGTCGCCTTCCAGCACCTGAATGAAAACCGGACCGGATATCATAAAGTCGACCAAATCTTTGAAGAAGGGACGAGCGCGATGCACTGCGTAAAATCCTTCGGCCTCTTCGCGCGACAGACGCAACATGCGCGCCGCAATGATCTTAAGCCCGGCGCCTTCAAATCGGGCCACGACTTGACCGATTACATTGTTGGCAACTGCATCCGGCTTTATGATTGAAAGTGTGCGTTCAACTGCCATACTATAATTCCTTTGTGTCTGAATTTTTAGGCTAATTGGCAAGAATACCACGTTAGGGTTTGGTTATAAAGCAGTGCAGTCATGCGCGTTTCGTTAAAGGCTTTGAATGCGGTTCCCAATGCGGTTCGACTGCCGGCTCTCCGGACTTGGCGATGAAGGACTCATCGATCCCGATTCCCGGCACGTACACGATCGATTCGCCGCAAAAAAGCAGCGGTAAGCGATTGCGCAACCAGGGCGGCAACCGGGCCTCCTGCAGCAAGTTTTTTAAGCTTCGCCGCGGCCGCCTGGCGTCGACGCGCATATACACTCCGCCTTGTCGCAAGCGCACCGTAACGGGCGCCGACCGTAATTTTTCAAGGCTGATTCCGGCGCCCAGGCTTTTCTGCATGACTAACGTTGCGCATAGTTCAGTCACCTGCAGACGGGCCTCCCCTCGCCACGGGCAGCACAAATTAAGTTCCGTTTGCGCGGCCTTGGAAACTAGTTGCAGTTCACCGTTAAAACCGCGCAGTTGAACTTCGCCGTGGTCAATCACGAGACGCGTCGCGCGCGCTACCTGCACCTGCCGTACGCACTCTGTTAGCCGCGCTTCATTGGGCATTGTGACGCCGTGACCGGCGAGAAAAAACCGGAGCGCATTTTTGGCGCGCGCAGGTGACAGTGCGCGCACCGCTGCAATTTTCAATCGCGGCGAAGCGGAGTCAACATCGATGTGCGCCAACTCGTCCAACAGATCAGCGGCCTCCGCAAAATTCCGACTCGCCCGTGCCAATGTTTTGCGATATGCGGGATAACGCTCGGCGATAACCGGCAACAACCGATGACGCACGAAGTTGCGATCGAATACGGTGTCCGCGTTGCTGTCGTCGTCGACCCATTTTAGTTGGCGGCTCGCCGCGTAAACTTCGATTTCAGCGCGCGACACATCGAGCAGCGGACGCAGAACCACAGGATTGAGACTTGGGGATTGTTTTAATTTGGAGCTGCCCTCAGACTCGTCGCGCAACTTAAATCCGCGATCCCCGACTCTTAAAACAGGCATCGCGCTGACGCCTTTAACGCCCGCGCCGCGAAATAATTGGAGCAACAGCGTTTCGGCCTGGTCATCAATGTTATGTGCGAGAGCTACAAAATCCGCGGGCAATTGCGCAAACGCCGCGTAGCGTGCTTTGCGTGCGGCGCCTTCAAGACTCGCTTCGCGGCGCACCTGTACTTTTACTACCGTCAGTGGCACTGCTAATTCGCGGCAAACCGCGCGGCAAAAACGAGCCCATTTGGCGGCAGCCGGATTGATCTGATGATTGACGTGCAGCGCCGCGAGTTCGAAACGCATTTTTTTTGACGCGCGTAGCAGCAGGTCGAGCATGACCACCGAATCGATACCGCCGCTCAAACCCGCCACCAGCCGGTCGCCGCGGCGCACATGCCGGCCGAGTACCGCCGCGACGCGCTCGAACAACGGTTTACCTGCTGGCAGCTTCCTTGTACTTGCCATAGGACATCAGCCTCTCGAACCGGGCGGCGAGAAGTTCGTCGACCGATTTACTCTGCACCTGGCGCCAACTGTCCTGCAGTGCTTTTTTGAGACTTTGCATCATGGCATCAGGATCGCGGTGCGCGCCGCCTACCGGTTCAGTAATGATCTTGTCGATGAGGCCCAGGGTTTTTAGCCGGGTCGCGGTAATCCCGAGTGTTTCAGCCGCCTCCTCTGCGTACTTGGCGCTTTTCCACAGGATCGAGGCACAGCCTTCCGGCGAAATCACCGAATAAGTCGCGTACTGAAGCATCAGCAAAACGTCGCCTACCGCGATCGCCAATGCCCCGCCCGACCCGCCTTCGCCGATGACGGTGCAAATGATGGGAACGCGCAGTTCTGCCATGACATAAAGATTGCGCCCGATCGCTTCCGACTGACCGCGCTCCTCCGCGCCCACACCCGGATAGGCGCCCGGTGTGTCAATAAACGTGAACACCGGGACGCCAAACTTTTCGGCGAGCTTCATCAGCCGCAACGCTTTGCGATAGCCCTCGGGTTTCGGCATGCCGAAGTTGCGGTAAATCTTGTCCTTTGTGTCGCGTCCTTTCTGGTGGCCGATGACCATTACCGACTGGTCGTTGAAGCGCGCGAGTCCACCGACTATCGCGGCGTCGTCGCCAAATGCGCGGTCGCCGTGGAGTTCTTCGAAGCCGGTGAACATGCCCTGGATATAGTCGAGCGCATAAGGCCGCTGCGGATGACGCGCTACCTGCGAAATCTGCCACGCCGATAACTTCGCGTAGACGTCCTTAGTCAACTGCTGGCTCTTCTTTTGCAGCCGGGCGATCTCCTCGGAAATGTCGAGCGCGGAATCGTCTTGTACGAATCGCAGCTCTTCGATTTTGCCCTCGAGCTCGGCGATCGGCTGCTCGAATTCCAGAAAGTTAGTTTTCATACAATCACTAAGTGTAAGGCGCGGCGCATGATATCGTAATTTACAGCGTGATCGCCGCGCCGACCGGACATGCGACGCGCCGTCAGATCAGAATAGATGAATGGACAAAGGCGCGAAGAACGCGATGCCACAAAAAATCGCGCCGATTACGCCAAGACCAACGCCTATCCAGGCGAGCGCGAGCGTGCTCGTAACGATCGCTGCAGAAGCAAGCACGATCGCAATTTGCAACGCGGCTGATGCTGTCTCGTAGTGGTGATAGGCGGCAAGCGAACGATCGCGCAGTTTCTCCGCCTCCTTTGCGCGCGACGCGAGTTCCTTGCGGCCCTCTTTGGTCTCAGGCTCGCTATCGTAGCGCTCCGCCGTTTTGCGCCAGGCGGCGACGCGCTGGGCGATAGCCTCTTTCTTGCTGGCATCCCCGGACAGGCTCGATTCGAGTTCCGCGGCTTCCGACGCCGTACGAACAACCGTCATCCGAATAGTCTTGGCCTGGAAGAACGACCACAGGTTGGAGGCTTCGATATTTTTATCGATCGCCGTAGTTTGCGCGGCCTTGCCGAGCGTTTCGCTGACCGACAGCACCAGCGCGAGAATTGAGATCAACAGTGCGATCCGTTTGTTTTCCGACGAGCCATGCCCCGCGTCACCATGTCCATGCCCTGCACCCGACATAAATGCTCCCTGTTAGTTATTTTGCTACTCGCTAATATCCGCCAAGATCGAAGCCGCGCGGGTCGCTCGCCGCCTGCGCGCTGCCGTCGGAATTTGATTTAAAAACAATCTGCATATTGCCCCATTTGCGATTGTTTGCTCTCACCTGGTGCCCTTTCGACTCGAGCGAAGCGCGCCACGCATCGGAAAAACTGCCGGGCTCAATCTCGACCACATCGGGCCAGCACTGGTGGTGATAGCGCGGCGCCGTTACGATCGACAGCAAGTCGACGCGGTCTTGATTCAGGTAATCGATAATCCCGAACAACACCATGCTGATAATGCGCGAGCCGCCGGGCGCGCCGATGACCAGCACGCCTTTTCTGTCTTCCACAAAGGTCGGGCTCATGCTCGACAGCGGCCGTTTGCGAGGTGCGATCGCGTTGGCCTTGCTGCCAAGGAGGCGATAGAGATTCGGCAGGTCGGCGCCGAGCGAAAAGTCATCGATTTCGTTGTTAAGCAACACGCCGGTGTCGCCGGCGATTAAGCCGGCGCCGAACCATGAGTTGATGCTCAAGGTAGCGCCAACCCGATTACCGTCCGCATCGATCACGGAGTAATGCGTGGTGTTGTAACTCTCGACTACCGCGGCCAATGGCGTGATGGCGAGCGGGTCGAGCGTCGTCGCCAGGTTCGGATCGATTGAAGCGGCGCGGCTGAGCGCGTACGATTTATCGACCAGTTTCTCGACCGGCACCTTTACAAAATCACTGTCGCCAAGGTAACGCAGGCGATCCTGAAAAGCGCGCCGCAAAGCTTCGACCACCAAATGCGCATTGGCCGGGTCCCGCGCATCGGCAACGTTGTAGCTCTCTAGAATATTTAAAGTCTGCGCGAGCGTCACGCCGCCTGATGAGGGCAACGCCGCCGATACAATGGTCGCGCCGCGGTAGCTGAAACGCACCGGGGGGCGCTCGACGACTTTGTACTCGGCCAGATCCGATGCCTGCCACACACCGCCCGCCGCATTGACGCCGCTCACCAGCGACTCCGCGACGGCGCCACGGTAAAACCCGTCGTGCCCCTGCTCGGCCAGCCGTTCAAGCGTGGCTGCGAGTTCGGGCTGCCGCAGCAAATGTCCCTGCGGCGGCGCCTTGTCATGATCGAGAAAAATCCGCGCGGTGTTGATTCCGCCGCGCAGCATTGCCTCGCGTAATTTAACAACATTGGCAAAGCGTGAATCGATATTGAAGCCGTCTCTCGCGAGCTTGATAGCCGGCGCCAGCAGCTGTCGCATCGTCAACTTGCCGTAGCGTTGCGCGAGATGCGCCATGCCTGCAGGCACACCTGGAATGCCGGCCGCTTTGCCGCCGCGCAAAGTCGCACCGGGCACGGGTACGCCTGCGTTGTCGACGTACATCGAAAGCGTGATCGCCGCCGGCGCGGTCTCGCGTGCATCGACCATGATCTGCTTACGATCACTCGCGCGGTGCAACAACCAGAACCCGCCGCCGCCAAGCCCGGCCGAATACGGCTCCACGACCGCCAGCACCGCCGCCACAGTCACCGCCGCGTCGAAGGCATTGCCGCCGTGCTGCAATATGCGGTAGCCGGCCTCGGTAGCGAGCGGATGAGCGCTTGCGATCGCCGCGCGCGCCGGCGCGTCGGCCGCACTCGATGACATCGCCACGAATACAAAAATTGACGCCAGGAAAAGCCGCCCGTTCAGCAGTCGTGCGCGGACGAAGCCGTCGGCCGTTATCCGGCGCAATGCCCGCAGCGATCCGTCGACTGAAAGTTTCGACACAGAAAACCTCGTAATACTAATTTGGATGAGCGCATAGCAGCGGCGGCACACGTGACCCGGTCGCACCCGTTTGCATTCAAGTATACCAGTCAGATTAGGCCGTTAAAACGTGTGCGCTTTAGTCAAGCGTTTCACGGTAGCGGGTCAATGCGAGCGTGCCCGCGATCAGCAAAAAAAGGCCGATGGGCCACGCGTTTTGAAATACTTCGGCCATGCCGTTGCCTTTAAGAAGGATGCCGCGAACGATCCGCAGAAAATGCGTCAGCGGCAATATCTCACCCAGCCACTGCGCCCATTGCGGCATGCCGCGAAATGGAAACATGAACCCCGACAGCAGCATGGAAGGCAGAAAAAAGAAGAACGTCATCTGCATGGCCTGCATCTGGCTTTTAGCCAGTGTCGAAAACGTATAGCCGATCGCCAGATTCGCCGCGATAAATAAAATCAGGACGAACGAAAGCAGTGCAAGGCTGCCGAGCATGGGAACGGCGAACAACAGCTTTGCGGCCAGCAGAATAACGCTGACCTGAATATACCCAACGATGATGTACGGAACAATCTTGCCGGCCATCACCTCGATTGGACGCACCGGGGTAGCGAGCAGATTTTCCATCGTGCCGCGCTCGTATTCACGGGTGACTGCCAATGAGGTCATCATCACCATCGTCATCGTCAAAACAACACCGATCAGGCCCGGCACGATGTTGTACTGGGTGATGCCTTCCGGATTGTAGCGGCGCTGCACCCGCATCTCGAATGCGGGCGGTTGATACTGCAGGCCTTGTAGCACGCCCTGCAGATCGCGATTTAATGCCGCCTGGTTGATCGTGAGAAGTGCCGCGATTGCATTGCTGGTCGCCGCCGGATCAGTGGCGTCGGCTTCAACGAGCAGCACCGGGCGTTCGCCGCGCTCAAGTTTGCGCGCGAAATTCTCCGGTATCGTGATTACAAACTGAACAGATCCCATGGCGAGCGCACGGTCAGCCTCCGCTTCGCTTGTCAGCTCTTGAACGACGCGAAAATAGCCGCTGTTTTCGATTGCACGCACGAGCGTTCGCGCATAAATGCTGTTGTCCGCCGCAAGTACGGCCGTCGGCAGCGCCTTCGGATCCGAGTTTATTGCGAACCCGAACAGGATCAATTGCATGATCGGCACGCCGACCATCATCGCGAACGTCAGACGGTCGCGCCGCATCTGCACGAACTCTTTGGTGAGCACGGCCCAACAACGCGCGGGCGAAAAGTTGAATCTCATGCGTTAAAGTTGTCAGGTGCTTCATCCATCATCCGGATGAATACGTCTTCGAGGCTGGGTTCAGCCGGCGTCCATACCGTGCCCGGCCGCGCGCGAAAATGTCCGAGTGCGGCGTCGAGCGCCGGCGCGTCAGTGCCGCTCACGTGCAAAGTGCTGCCGAATGGCACGACCATCGTAATCGCCGGCACGCTGCGCAGTTCGGCGGCCAGACCAAATAAATCAGGACCGCTGACCGACCATGTCGTGAGTTTCGAATGCGCGATCACCTCGGCGGCCGTTCCCGTAATCAGCAGTTTGCCGTACGCGATATAGGCGAGACGGTGGCAGCGTTCCGCTTCATCCATGTAATGAGTGCTGACCAAAACCGTGATGCCATCGGCGGCCAGCCTATGTATATGGTTCCAGAATTCACGCCGGGCATTTGGATCGACACCGGCGGTGGGCTCGTCAAGCAACAGCAACTTCGGGTCGTGGAGCAGGCACGCGGCCAGCGCCAATCGCTGCTTCCACCCGCCTGATAAATGTCCCGCGAGTTGAGCGCTGCGCTTGGTGAGACCTAATCTGTCCAACGCCTCGCCGACGGCGTGCTCACGGTTCGGCACCGCATAGATGCGCGCGATGAAATCGAGGTTTTCACGAATGCTCAAGTCTTCGTAGAGGCTGAAACGCTGCGTCATATAGCCGACCTGGCGCTTGATCAGCGCCGACTCACGGATGATGTCGTGGCCAAGGCAGGTTCCTCGCCCGCTATCCGGTGTCAGCAGTCCGCAGAGCATTCGAATGGTGGTCGTTTTGCCACTACCGTTGGGACCCAGAAAACCGAATATCTGGCCGCGTTCAACGCGAATGCCGAAATCATCGACGACACGCCGGCCGCCGAAGGTTTTGGTCAGACCCTCGACGTCAATGACCGCAACATCGCTCATCGCACGAGCCTCACATCGACCGGCTGCCCGGGATGCAGCTTGACCGCATCCAGTGGCGTCGTGCGCGCTTCTATCAGATAAACGAGCTTGGCGCGCGTTTCGCGGCTGTAGATGACCGGCGGCGTATATTCAGCCTGCGGCGAAATAAAGGAGATTTGTGCCGCCAGCGGCGCGGCGCAGCCATCGCAACGAACCTCGATCGCATCGCCTATCTTTAGGGCGCCGAGCGCCGGCTCTGCCACGAAAAACCGCACTTTGATATTTTGCGGCGGCAGCAGCGAAACTACCGGGGCGCCCGCGGGGACCCATTCACCCGCGACGTAAATCGTGTCGTTCACGAGACCTGCAAATGGCGACCTGACAGATTTTTGAGCGAGTTTCCAGTCAGCCTGTGCGAGCGCCGCGCGGGCCGCCGCCGCATTCGCTTCGGCAGCGCGTATCTCGTCCTGCCGGGCGGCAAGCTGCACGGTGGTCACCTGCGCTTCGAGTTCGCCGACCCGCGCGCGGTCGCGTTCTACGGCAGCACGCGACTCGTCTACCGCACTTTTAGAGATGAAATTTGAGGCGGCCAATTGTTCCTGACGCGCCAGAGTGACGTTCGCAAGTTTGAGACTGGCGCGAGCCTGCGTGAGCTGCGCTCGCACTGCGTCGATTTCGGAGGGGCGCCGGCTCTTTTTAAGATCGGCGATTTGCGCTTCGGCGTTGCGCACGCGCTCCTCCGCTTCACGCCGCGCCGCCGTCTCATTCACCTGCTCGAGTATGAACAGCGGGTCGCCGGCTTTGACCTGACTGCCGCGCTGGACCTGCAGAGTTTGCAGACTGCCGCCAAACGGCGCCGCTACTCTGACGTATTCGCCTTCGGCGTAACCTTGCAATGCATTGTCAGTCTTATCGCCGCAGCCGGCGAATAAGGCGGCGAGCAAGGGTAGCCAGACGTAGCAAAGCATTTTCATTTTTAGGCCGGTTCGAACGCTTCGAACTCACGCCGCGCGTTGCGCGGCCTGCGTCGCTTGTGCAGATGCATTTATGCCGCTGATGCTAGCATTTTTCTTGCGGGCTCGACGCCGCGGCGAGCGCGAATTTACGCGTAGCAAAAGCTAGGGTGACCCGGCGCGCAGCACGCCGGCGCGCTCCCGTGCATCCCTTTTCATGATTAGCGCGCCTGCTCCGAGCAGCACTGCGTCCATCCAGAACGCGGCGCCGATACCGAATGCGCTGCCGACGGTGCCGAATATCAAAGGCACCAGCACTTCGGTGAATTTGTTGAAACTCTGACGCAAGCCCATCGCCTCGCCGCTGCGCCCTTCCGGCGCGCGGTTGTAGGTGATAACCATCGATAGCGGCCCGCAACAGCCGAGCCCGATGCCGAGCACGAAAGAAATCACCGCGAGCATGTATACGCTCGTGACAAACGGAAACAACACGCAGGCCACGGAGGCCACCGCAAGCGACGCGCATAGAACAGCTTCCTCGCTGCTGCGTTTGACCAGCGCGCTCATCACGAGACGCGTCAACAAAACGGCCACCGCATAAGTGCCAAGAATCATGCCGATCAGCGACGCTGACAGACCGATCGAGTGCCCGTAGATCGGCATGTAAAAACTAAAAAGCTCCCCGCCGGTCTCAATGATGCCGGCCACAATAAAGGCGCGACGCAACGGCACATTGCGCACGAGATCGATGGTGCGGTGGCCGGCGCGCTTCGCGTCTTCGGCGACCCGCGGTAAATTGCGCGCGAAGAACAATAAAAACAGTATTGGACCGACCGGCAGCAATGCCAGCACCGCATACGTCGATTGATGACCGATCGTATCGATTAGAAAACCGGTGAGCGTCGGACCGATTAACGCAGTCAGCGCGACGCCCAGACTGAAGGTGGCGTAGTTGCGCGTGCGTTTATGCCCCGCCCCGAACGCGCCGATCAGGTGCTGCGCGGAAACCATGTAGAAAATATAAAGCGTGCCGATCAACGCGGCCGAAACGAACAGCGCTGGAAGGCCGCGCCACACAAAGGGCAAGATTAGCCCGCCGGCGAGCGCGAGCGATCCAAGCAGCATCGGCGCGCGCGGCCCCAGCCGATCAGACGCGCGGCCGGCATACAGCGCCAGAAACAGCGAAAAGAACGAATACAGCGAATACAAAATGCCGATGGTGAGCGGCGATGCTCCGAGGTCTATCGCGTACAGGGAGATCAGCATTTTGCTGCCTTTGTAGGCGATATGATTGAGCACCGTCAAAGCAACGATGACATAAAAACTCATGGGATGAGCGTGGCGCGGCGCCACGGCCGGGCGGAAAAAATAATCGACGATTGTAATGCATGCCCGCAGCGCGCCGCCCGTACGCAGGCATGCAAGTTAAAATCCAGGCTTTCGCGCACCGCTGCAATCGCGCCCACCCTGGAGATCACCGTATGAAAATTAAAACCATCGGCGTCATGAGCCCCGGCGACATGGGCCAGGCGATCGCGCAACAATTGAAGGCGCAGGGATTTAAGGTCTGCACCGCACTCGATAACCGCAGTGAGCGCAGCAAAGCTCTCGCGCGCGAAGCCGGTCTGACCGACGTCGGATCGGTGGCGAATCTGACTGAAGAATGTGAAATCATTTTGTCGGTCATGAATCCCGGTGCTGCTCTCGAGTTTGCGGGCTCCGTCGCGCAGGCGCTGACAGTCAGTAAGCGCAGCCCCCTTCTCGTCGACTGCAATGCGATCGCGCCGGTCACGATGCACGAGATCGATTTACAGGTGACCGCTGCGGGCGGACGCTGCGTCGATGGCGGCATCATCGGGCCGCCGCCGCGCGGGGCGGCCAAGACCACCCTGTATGTGTCCGGACTTGAAGCCCGTTTACTCGAGCAGATCACCACGCCGCAGATTGCAATCAATGTATTGAGCGAGCGCATTGGCGACGCCAGTGCAATCAAGATGTGCTATGCCGCAATGACCAAGGGCGTGCAGGCGCTGGTGCTGGAACTATTGGTCGCCGCGCGCCGGCTGGGAGTGGATGGCGCGCTTGAAGCTCAGTTCAAAGCGTCGCGCAGCGATGTTTACAGTTGGGTATTGAGCGCGTTGCCGGTTATGCCGCCGAAAGCCCATCGCTGGGTGCCGGAAATGCTCGAGATCGCAAAAACGTTTGAAGCGGCGGGCATGACGCCAAAAATATTTGCCGGTGCGGCCGACATGTACACGTTCGTCGCAGAAACTGCCATCGGCCGCGAAACGCCGGAGAACCGCGACAAATCGCGCAGTGGTTTGGATGTAGTGAGATTGATCGCCGGCGAGCAGCGCGGCTGACCGCGAGGCAGCAGCCGCTACTCGACGCGATACATCGAACGGCGATCGCGCGTGAACGCAATGATATCGAGCGCGCCGTCGCTCACGCTGCGCCCGAGCGTGAGCTTGCCGCTGCCGTCGAGCAGCAATTCCTTGCGCAGCACGTGGACCTCTTCGCCGCTATCGAGGGTGACAAACGTGCCGTTCAGGCTGTGGTCAACGAGATAAAAATGGGTGCGCATCAAGCGGATGCTGACATGCTTGCGGGACGCGAGCTTTTCATGCACGACCATATCGCAATCGTCGCCGCGGCCGATCGTTATATTGGGGCGCAGTTGATCGAGGCGCAGGCTTAAATTGTAATGAGCGACGATCAGGCTGCCTTGATCGCCTGGAATAATCCGGTGCGAGCGCATGTTCACGTCGGTCAGTTCGGCGACATCGCTGTGCCAGACAACCTGGTACACGGTTGACTCGTCCGTGCTGCCCTTCAGCACCACCTTAAATACCGGACGCACGCTGCTGCGAAGTGCCGGCGACAGGTTGCGTTCAGTCGCCTCGGTCGTCAGGATTTGGTCGGCGGCGGCAACTGCGGTCAGGTAGGCGGCGGCATTTACCGTATCGCCAAAGATATCGTTTTCCTCGACAAGCACAGGCCCGTAGTGCAGACCGACGTGAATCCGTACGTGATATTGTCCCGGCCGTTTGCCGTCGAGCGATAACTGCATTTCGCTAGCCGCCATCACCGCATCGTCGGCCTGGCGGAACACGCACATCACTTCATCGCCGATCGTTTTGACCACCCGGCCTTTGAAGCGCTCCACTACACCGGTAATCAGCGACAGGCACGTATTGACAACTGCGCGCGCGGCGTTGTCGCCTAGGGTGCTGTAGAGCTTGGTGCTGTCGCTGATGTCAGCGAACAAGACCGCCAGGTTCTGGGTTTGACGAGCCATATGCCGGATTGGTTGTTCAAAAAACGCCGGCCATTATCACACACGGTGCACTCGTTATCACACACGGTGCACTCGCTAATGCGAATTCCTGCGCAGCGGAAGCGCTCTCTTATTTTAATTTCCCGTGCACCCAATGCGCGGCGGCGAGCGTTTCAACGTCGCTGCCACATGCACCGATTATCTGCAAGCCTACCGGCAAACCATTGGCGGCGATAGCGACCGGTAACGTAACGCACGGCGTGCGCAACAAAGTCCACATGCGGTTGAACACCGGATCTCCGGTCATTGCGACACCGGCGGGCGCCGCTCCCGGCGCGCTTGGCGCAATCAACACATCGCAACCGGCAAATACATCGGCGAGCGTGCGCCGGCAATTGCGCGCGAGTGTCTGCGCAGCGGCGTAGCGTTCAGGCGTGATCGCAAGCCCCGCTTCGAGCGTATCGCGCAATTGCGTACTGAGCGATGCGCCATGCACAAGACGCTCGTAAGCCAGCGATTGCGCCTCTTCGACGAACATGATGTCGGTCTGTGCCTGCACGAGATTTGCGTAAGTGGGCGGTAGTTTGATCTCGTTGACATGAGCGCCCGCCGCGGCAAGTTTGCCAGCGGCCGACTCGAGAGCGGCGACGGTTTCCGGCAACGCATGCTTCCATTCATACGTGCGGCAGATGCCGATGCGCAAACGGCCGCTGAATGGTTTAACGACGATGAGTTCGCAGCGGCCGCTGACCGCGGCGGCAAAATACGCCGCATCGGGCACGCTGCGTGCGATGGTGCCGACTGTGTCGAGCGTGTCCGATAACGCTTTAACACCGACGCGGTTGATAAGGCCAAAACTTGGTTTGTAGCCAACCACCCCGCAGTACGATGACGGCCTGATGATGGAGCCAGCGGTTTGCGTGCCGAATGCGATGGGCACCATGAAGTCCGCGACGGCTGCCGCCGAACCGGACGACGAACCGCCGGGCGTATGTGCTGGATTGTGCGGATTGCGCGTCTTGCCTGGATACATATTGGCGAATTCAGTCGTGACGGTCTTACCGAGCACGATGCCGCCGGCAGCGCGGGTCAGTGCAACGCAAGGTGCATCCCACGCCGGTCTATGATCTTTGTAGATCGCCGATCCATACGCAGTTGGCATGTCGATGGTGTCGATCAAATCCTTGACGCCCACCGGCACCCCGTGGAGCAATCCACGCGACGCTCCGGCGTCCGCTGCCTTCGCTTGCCTGATCGCAGCTTCATGATCGAGATAGGCCCACGCCAGCACGGACGGCTCCCGTGCCGCGATGCGCTCGAGGCAGTCGCGCACCAGTGCTTCGGATGTGATGGTGCCGGCGGCAATCCGGCGCGCCGCCTCTACCGCAGACAATGTATTCAATGCGCCCATTACGAACTCCAGTCTTTGATCAGCTCGGTATAAATATCCACGGCCTGCTCGATGCAGTCAACTTTGCAGTATTCGTCGGTTTGATGCGCGAGCTGCGGTTCGCCCGGGCCCAGCACCACCATCGGAATGTCGCGGTACGCTTCTTTGAGCACCGCCGCATCGGTGAAGTAAGTGGCTGTTTTGGCGTGCGGCCGGGTCTTAAGGTGCACCTGTGTGATGTCGAACACGCGTTGAATCCACGGCTGCGACGGGTCCGAGTAAATCGCTCCAACGTCAATAGTCGGCGTGATTTCAACCGTTTCGCCGAGCAGCCGCTGCATGCTCGAGTGGATCATCGCGTGGTCCTGGCCCGGTATCGTGCGAATGTCGACGCCGATGACGGTGGAGTCGGGCACCGAATTAATGTTGAGACCGCCGTGCACGGTGCCGACATTCAGCGTGGGATTGCCCATTAGAGTATGCGACGGCGTCGCGAAATCGAAGTCGCGCAGCTTCTGGATCGCGCCGGCCGCTTTGTAGATCGCGTTGTCGCCCCGTTCCGGCATGGAGCCATGCGCCGTGATGCCGCGCGTCGTCACGTCGAGCCACAGCGCGCCTTTGTGCCCCACCATCGGGTAATTTGCAGTCGGCTCGCCGATTACCAGCGCGCCGACTTCACCGAGCAGCACGCCTTGCTTGACGAGATGCGCCGCCCCGCCGCACCCGCATTCCTCATCGGCCGTGATCACCAGCGTGACCCCCGGCCCGTTCTTCAACACGCGCGCCATCTTGATAGCCGCGATGACGAACGCCGCTACCCCGCTTTTCATGTCGCTCGAGCCGCGTCCATAAAGTTTACCGCCTTCCATACTCGCGCCGAAGGCATCGGTTTTCCACGCAGCGGAGCCGAGCGGCACCGTGTCAATATGACCGGTAAATCCGAGCGGCCGACGGCCTGTTGCGCCGCCCAGCTTGGCGACGAGACTGGTGCGCGTCGGGGCGAACTCTGCGTAATCGACCGTAAATCCGGCACTCTTGAGAAGTTCGCCGAGATGTTGCGCGCACGCCTGTTCGGCGCCGGGCGGATTTATCGTGTTAAATTTAAGCAACTCACGCGTAAGTTGCACGGCATCCGGGGTCGCACTCATGAAACTCCTTTGCTGTCGCGTAGATGGCAAGCGACAAAATGGCCGGGCATCACTTCCTGAGTCAAGGGCTCTTCGACGCGACAGCGCTCGAACGCATAAGGGCAGCGCGTATGAAAACGGCAGCCCGCCGGTGGATTGATCGGGCTCGGCACGTCGCCGCCCAAGATGATGCGGGTTTTCTTCGCACGCGGATCAGGCGTCGGTACCGCGGACAGCAACGCTTCGGTATATGGATGCTGCGGATTGGCGAACAACGAGCGCTTGTCGGTAAGTTCGACAATTTTGCCCAGGTACATGACCGCCACGCGATGGCTGATGTGTTCGACCACCGCCAGGTCGTGCGCGACAAACAAGTACGACAACTGCATTTCGCTTTGCAAATCCATCAGGAGATTGATCACCTGCGCCTGCACTGAAACGTCGAGCGCCGACACCGGCTCGTCGCACACGATCAACTTGGGCCGCAGCGCGAGGGCGCGCGCAATGCCCAGGCGCTGACGCTGGCCGCCCGAGAACTCATACGGATATTTGATCATCTGATCGAGGCGCAGTCCCACCTTGTCGAACAGCGATGCGACGCGCTCGCGAATCTCATCGCGGCCGGCGCTTTCGAAATTCCGGATTGGCTCGCCAACGATGTCTTCGGCGCGCATGCGCGGATTCAGTGATGAATACGGGTCTTGAAACACCGCCTGCAATTCGCGCCGATACGGCCGCATGTCGGTAGCCGACAATTGGTCGATGCGGCGTCCGCGCCAGTCGATCGATCCACTGGTCGGCTCGACCAGCTTGAGGACAGCCTTGCCCGTCGTCGATTTGCCACAGCCGCTTTCGCCGACAAGCCCGAGCGTTTCTCCGGCGGCGATCGAGAAGCTCACGTCGTCGACGGCGTGCACCTGCCCCGTGACGCGGCCGAATACGCCCTTGCGCACCGGGTAATGCTTGACAAGGTGTTTGACCTCAAGCAGTCGCTCGTCCGCGCTCATGCGCCTCCCTCACTCACGCGCGCCGCTTTCATGCGCTGCCTCCGCGCAAACGATCTGACTCCCAGCACGCGGCGAAATGTGCCGGCGCCTTCTCCTCGAGCGGCGGATATTCGAGGCGGCAACGCGCAGTCGCATATCCACAGCGCGGAGCAAACACGCAACCGGCCATCTCCTCTTTGAGCGACGGCACCATGCCGGGAATTTCTGCGAGCCGCGGACGTTCCGCATCTTGCGCGTGCGCGAGACGTGGAATCGATTTTAAAAGTCCTTCGGTGTACGGGTGGCGCGGGCGCGCAAATAATTCATCGACCGGCGCCTCTTCGACTTTGCGGCCCGCATACATGACCACGACTCGCTGCGCCATCTCCGCGACGACGCCGAGATCGTGCGTGATTAATACAATCGCCGCGCCGGTTTTTTGTTTTAAGCCGCGCATCAAATCGAGAATCTGCGCCTGTATCGTCACATCGAGCGCGGTGGTTGGCTCGTCGGCAATCAGCAGCCGCGGATTGCACGCGAGCGCCATCGCAATCATTACGCGTTGCCGCATCCCGCCCGACAATTGATGCGGATATTGCTCGATCCGGCGCGCTGCCTCTGGGATATTCACCAGCGTCAGCATCTCCACCGCGCGGTCGAGCGCTTCTCTCTGCGTCAGGCCGAGATGGAGCACCAGCGCCTCCGCCACCTGGCGGCCGATCGTCAGCACCGGGTTGAGCGACGTCATCGGCTCCTGAAAAATCATCGAGATCTCGTTGCCGCGCACCGCGCGCATCTCGCCGTCAGACAAACCGAGCAGGTCGCGGCCTTCGAACATCAACCGGCCGGCCACGATTTTTCCTGGCGGCGAGGCGATCAGCCGCAAAATCGACAGCGACATTACACTCTTACCGCACCCCGATTCGCCGACGACCGCAAGCGTTTCACCCGGGTAAACCGAAAACGATACGCCGTCGACCGCGCGCACGATGCCGTCGCGGGTGTAAAAATATGTTTTAAGCCCGTCGACTTCGAGCAGCGGCTTCGTTGCGGCGTCCATCACATCCTGCGTGCGAGCCGCGGGTCGAGCGCATCGCGCATGCCGTCACCGAGCAAATTCACCGCCAGTACGGTCAGCGATAAAAAGATGCCTGGAAACAAAATTAGATAGCCGGCAATTTGAAAGAGGCTGCGCGCCTCCGCCATGATGTTGCCCCAACTTGGAATATTCGGCGGCGTACCAGCGCCGATGAATGAGAGTATCGCTTCGGTAATCATCGCCGATGCGCATACATAAGTCGCCTGCACCAGCAATGGCGCCATCGTGTTAGGCAGAATATGGCGCACCAGGATGCGCGGCAACGTCGTGCCCGCGGCGACGGCCGCTTCGACATACGGTTGCTCGCGCAATGTCAGCACCAGACTGCGCACCAACCGCACCACGCGCGGCACTTCGGCGAGCGTAATCGCCGCGATCACGTTCTCCACGCTCGCGCGGGTCAGCGCTATCAGCGCGATCGCCAGCAATACGGGTGGAATCGACATCAAGCCGTCCATCACGCGCATTACGATCGCATCGAGCCAGCGCACGAATCCCGTGACGAGCCCGATTGCAAGGCCGAGCAATGTGCTCAACACGGCCACTGCAATGCCGACCGCCAGCGACACGCGCGCCCCATACAGCACGCGGCTGTAGACATCGCGGCCGAGCATGTCGCTGCCAAACCAGAACTCCGCCGACGGCGGCTTCAGGCGGCGTATCGGCGCCACCGCTTGCGGATCGATGCTGCCGAGCCAGGGCGCGAAGATGGCAATCAGAATCATCAACAGCAGCACCACGCCGCCCACGATCGCAGTCGGATGACGCCGCAGCGACTCGCGGAAACGCCGCCATACAGGCGACCCCGATTTCGGCAATGCGGCGGCCGCGGTCATTGCCATATCAATAGCGAATCCGTGGGTCGAAATACATATAGCTCATATCGACCGCCAGATTCACCAGCACATACACACCCGAAAACAGCAGGATCACGCCCTGAATGATCGGGTAATCTCGGCGCAGAATCGCATCGACAGTGAGCCGGCCAATGCCGGGAATTGCGAATACCGTCTCAGTGACGATCGCTCCGCCGATCAAAAGCGCGATGCCAATCCCGATAACCGTCACGATCGGCACGGCGGCATTCTTCAACGCATGTCTCAGCAGCACCGCGCGCGACGACAGACCTTTCGCTTGCGCCGTGCGCACATAATCCTGTGACAGCACATCGAGCATCGACGCGCGCGTTATGCGCGCGATGAGCGCAATGTAGACGGTGCCCAGCGCAGTGCTAGGCAACACGAGGTGGCGGAACCACTCCCATACACCGTCCCGCAGAGGCCGGTACCCCTGCACCGGCAACCACTCAAGCGTAATTGAAAATGTCCCGATCAATACATACGCAAGAACGAACACTGGCACCGAAAATCCGAGCACGGAAAATGCCATCACTGCCCGATCGACCCAGGTCCCGACTTTGGCCGCCGCAATGACGCCAAGCGGCACCGCGATTGCGATCGAGATGACCAATGTGCACATCGTCAACGCGACCGTCGGTTCGATCCGTTGGCCGATCAAACGCGTAACCGGCAGATTGGTAAATATCGACGTACCGAGATCGCCGTGCAACAGCGCCCACACCCACCCGCCGAACCGCACGAAGAACGGCTCGTCCAGGCCCAGCTTCGCCCGGATGCGGCGGATATCGTCGTCGGTTGCCGCGTCGCCCGCGAGGATTGCGGCCGGATCGCCCGGTGTCAGATACAAGAGCGAGAAAACGACAAACGCGACCACCGCCATGACGACGATGGTCGCGCCCAGTCTGCGCATTACATAGGCGAACACTGATACCGCCTAACTCGGCCCCGCCTATTTCTTCTCAACATTCCAGAGCAGGTTAATCGGCGCGATGATGAGCCCGCTGATGTTCGAGCGGTAGGCGGTGGGCAGAATGAAACGCCCGGTCGGAATGATCGGCACAAACTCGAACGCCCGTCTCTGCACCGCTTCAGCGGCTTTCTTCGAGCTCGCCGCATCCGGCGCGTTGAACCAGGCTTCGCGCAATTCTTCCATCACCGGATCGGTCGGCCAGCCGAACCACGCTTTTTCACCGGTGCCGCGAATCGGGAAATTTACGGCTGGATTGACCATGTCTGGACCGACCAGCCACGTATGGAAAATAGACCAGCCGCCCTTTTCAACCGGCTCCTTGACTGACCGGCGCGTGATCAGCGTGCCCCAGTCACCCGCCTGTATCTCCGCGTTGAGTCCGATCTTCTTGAGCATTTCGAGCGTCAGCAATGACTGCGCATGCACGATGGGCTGATCGGTGGCGTCGATGATGACGATTTTCTCGCCTTTGTAACCGGACTCTTTGACGAGCTGCTTCGCTTTTTCGAGGTCGCGCTTACCTTTTAATGGCTCGGCGCCGACTTCGGATGACAGGGGCGTGCCGCAGGTGAAATATGACATGCACGGATAACCGTTCTTCGGATCACCGGCAATGCCGATGACGTAATCCTGCTGATTGACCATGTACAGCAGTGCCTGCCGCATTTTCTGATTGTTAAACGGCGGCTGCAGAAAGTTGAAGCGGATCATGCCCATCGAACCAAGCAAGTCGATGTTCTTGACTGTGATGTCTTTGTTCTTTGCGAGTACGGGGATCAGATCGGGCGGCAGTTGCTCCCAAATATCGGCCTCGCCCGCGTTGAGTGCGGCGGCGGCCGTTGCCGAATCGGGAATGTAAATCCACTCGACGCGGTCGACTTTGACGACCTTGCCGCCGGACGCCCACGATGGCGCTTCTTTGCGCGGCACGTAATCGGTGTTCTTCACGTAGACAACTTTGCTTCCAGGTACCCACTCTTCCTTCACCATCTTGAAGGGGCCTGAACCGGTTGCGTCTTCGATATTCTTGAACGCATCAGTCTTCGCAATACGCTCCGGCATAATGAACGGCACGTTCGACGAGGGCTTGGCCAGCGCTTCAAGTGCGAGCGGAAACGGCTTCTTGAGTTTCAGGCGGAACGTTTTGTCGCTGACCGCGCTCCAGTTCTCGGTCGCTTCGGCGAGCTTTTGGCCGAGCGCGTCGCGCTTGGACCAGCGGTCGATTGACGCGATGCAATCCGCCGAGCGCACCGGCTGGCCATCGTGAAATTTCAAACCGTCGCGCAGCGTAAACGTGTATGTGAGACGGTCTGTCGAGATTTCCCACTTGTCAATCATCTGCGGCTTGACCTGGAACTTCTCATCCATCGCAAACAACGTGTCGTACACCATGTAGCCGTGATTGCGGGTGATGTACGCGGTCGTTGCGATCGGATCGAGAATGCGCAAATCGGCCTGCGGTATGAACTTCAATACTTTTTGCTGAGCGTAGACGACGCCCGACATCAACGTGGCGGCGAGCAGAGCTGCCGTGACGGCGACGCATGGCACACGAAATGGCTTGATCATCGGAATCCCCTCTTTCATTAAAAAGCTACCAGGAATGCATCAGTGTGGGCAATCAAAGTGCCTGCAATCGCGCCGGCAGACTTATTGTATTACGCCTGCCCTGATGCCAAGCATTTATCGATTTTCCCGCATGGCGCACAGACCGGGGGCGCTCCGCGCCGCCAAAGTGCGTATCCCTTGCTAGCAAACGAACTTAAGCGTCCAGCGGATAGATCGGCCGGCGAACGCGGTGGTAATCGAAGAGCGAAAAATCGGACGAACACACGCCGACACTCGCGCATTCGATGATCGTGCTCGCGAGCGGCGCAAACACGGGGCGGTAATACATGCGCGACTTGAGTATTAAATAGCGTTCCTGCGCGGGGTCGAGACCGGCACAGGCAAAGACGCCCAAATCCCACGGCTCCTGCGTCTGCTCGGTGACAACGATGCGCGCTGCGCCAATGTCGAACAGCACGGTGCGCCCCATGTAGCACCGCGTGCCGGTGTAGATTGGTCCGCTGATCGTGTACTCGCCATTGCTGATCGCGCGCACGCAGCCGGTCAATTGCAACGGCGGGCCGATAGGCGTAGAGATTTTAGGCATCGGCGTTTTGTTGCCGAGCGCAATGGTCACCGTTGCGCCGACGCCGGCATCGATAAGTTCGGCGACCGCCTGCGGATCGCAAATCGGGCCGACGCCGATGCGTGTCATGCCATGCCGCAGGCACTCTTCAAGTACACCGAGCGTGTCGCAAGTGCCGCCCGACATGCAATTATCGCCATGGTCGAGCAGCAGCGTCAGTCCGTGCTTGATGGCATGTGCGCGCGCGACGGAGTCGGCCAGTGGCGCCTGCCGAAAAATAAATTCGTCCCGGCGTGATTTCAGCAACGCGCTGCAATCTTCTGCCCAACTCGCAGCCTTGGCGGCGTCACCATCAGTAATCACGACGACACTCATGCCGGCATTAGCGATATCGGCCAGATAAAATCCGCCGAACACACTCGCCGCCAGCGCCCCGTGCCGCTCGAGACCGCGCGCAAATTCGACGCCATCGCGCATTGCCCCAGCAATTTCGGTATTTTGGCAAAGTGTTTGCGCCAGCACCCCTGGCCGCGCAATCGCGACCATCGGTTTGATTTTGCCGGCGAGCATGTCAAACAGCAGCCGCGCCGCGTGGGCACCGGTCTCATACATGTCGGTGTGCGGATAAGTTTTGAACCCGACAATAATGTCGGCATGACGGACCATGCGCTCGGATACGTTGGCATGGAGATCGAGCGCCACTGCAAGCGGTGTCACCGGCGCAATCTTGCGGATGCGCTCGAGCAACTCTCCTTCACCGTCGTCGGCGCCGCCGTCAACATTCTCGACCACCATTGCGCCATGCAGATCAAGCAGAATCGCATCGCAACCTTGCGCGATTGCATCGACTATCACATCGCACATCACGCGATAAGCGGACGCGTCAACCGGTCCGCTTGGATTCGCCATCGCAAAAAGCGGCGTTACGAGTTCACATCCCTTACGTTCGGCGAGATCAATGAAAGCACCCATCGCGGTCGCAGATCCACGTGCAGCAGCGTAAGCATCTGACCCAAATGCCGGCCCGCGCGGGTCGCCGGCACCGAACGCAGCGAGCGGCGTCGCCAGCGGCGAAAACGTATTGGTCTCATGATTAAGGCGCGCAATGACGACTTTCATGGGCCCAATTTTAGCTTGAAGCGCGCATTCTTTAATCGCTCGAATGCAAGGCGCATTGCCAGTCGAATCGTGCGCATGCTTTAATCGGAAACGCTCTCGTCCTCCAAGGAGGACTCACTCCGAGCCTTCATATACTTGGAACCGCACGCGCGGACTATGCCGGACACCCCATCGCAGACGATCGTCCACAGCACCTGCCCGCATGACTGTCCGAGCACGTGCGCGCTTGAAGTCGAGAAACTGGACGCGCATCACATCGGCCGCATTCGCGGCGCTTCGGCCAACGCGTATACCGCCGGCATCGTCTGCGAGAAAGTCGCGCGCTACGCCGAACGCGTGCATCACCCTGACCGCCTGAGTGTTCCATTGCAACGCACAGGCGCCAAAGGCGGCGGCGAGTTCGCGCCGATCTCGTGGGAATCCGCGCTCGACGAAGTTGCCGACCAGTTCGTGCGTGCAACGCAGCGCCTCGGCAGCGAGACCGTATGGCCGCTCTTTTACGCCGGGACCATGGGACTCGTGCAGCGCGACGGCATCGAGCGTCTGCGCCATGTGATGCGTTACTCGCGCCAGCACTCGACGATCTGCAATACGCTGGTTGATGCCGGCTGGGTGGCCGGCGTGGGCGCGAAAATGGGGCCGAGCCCGCGTGAAATCGGCGAAGCGGATTTGATCATGGTTTGGGGCAGCAACCCGGCGTCCACCCAGGTCAACGTGATGACGCACATCGCACGTGCGCGCCGCGAACGTCAGGCCCACCTCGTCGTCGTCGATCCTTATCGCACACCGACCGCCAGAGTCGCCGATACCCACTTGATGTTGAAGCCGGGTACCGATGGAGCGCTCGCGTGCGCGATCATGCACATCCTGTTTCGCGACGGCTATGCGGACCGCGAGTACATGCGCACGCATGCTGACGTGCCGGCGGAACTCGAAGCCCATCTTGCAACGCGCACTCCGCAGTGGGCGAGCGGCATCACCGGCCTGCCGGTCGCGGGAATCGAGCAGGTCGCCAGGATGTACGGCACTACTCCGCGCGCGTTCATCCGCGTCGGCTATGGCTTCTCGCGTTCGCGCAATGGCGCGGCCAGCGTGCACGCGGTGTCCTGCCTCGCCACCGTCGGCGGCAAATGGCCGCATCGCGGCGGCGGCACCTTTTACAGCAACGGCGACATCTACAAAATCAACGACAGTTTGATCAAAGGCAGCGATCGTCTCGACCCGTCGATCCGAATTCTCGATCAATCGCGCGCAGGTCCGGTATTGACCGGCGACAAAATCGATCTTGGCGACGGGCCGTCAATAACCGCGATGCTCGTGCAGAACATGAATCCTGCGGTCGTATGCCCGGATTCACTCGCAGTGCGCGCGGGCTTCATGCGCGACGACCTTTTTGTGTGCGTCCATGAGCAGTTCATGACCGATACGGCGAAGCTCGCGGACATCGTGCTGCCGGCGACGACCTTTCTCGAGCATGACGATATGTATCGCGCGGGCGGCCACTCGTTTTTTCAAGTCACACGCAAAGTCATCGAACCCTATGCCGAAGCGCGTGAAAACCACTTCGTGATCTGCGAATTGGCAAAGCGTCTAGGCGCCGAGCATCGTGGCTTTCACATGACCGCGTGGGAAATCATGGATGAATCGTTGAAGTTGTCCGGCTATCCCGACGCGGCGACGCTGCACCGCGAGCACTGGCTCGACCGCCAGCCGGATTTCGACCAGGCGCATTTCATCAATGGCTTTCCAACGAAGGACGGCAAATTCCACTTCAAGCCCGACTGGGCAGCGCGC
>JANYCE010000247.1 GCA_025360445.1 Betaproteobacteria bacterium | reverse complement strand
GACCTTATTGCCGACCGCGCCGAACACGACGCCAAGCGCAAATCCGCACCAGGCAACGGTCGCACCAAGGTGGCTTGAGGCTTCCATGATTTCTCCCTGAGATCAGTGCGCACATTTTAGCGAGCTTTGCGGGCGTTGGTTACCGCATCTGAGCCCGTATATTTAGTGCACTCAAAAAATGCTTCAAACTAATCGAATCGTGCGGCGAATGGACTTAAGCGCGCGCCGCAATCTTGCCAGCGCTAGATTTTATATCGCGTGGGGTCGGCGACATCAGCGGAGGCGAATCCCGCTTTGCGCAGCCGGCACGAATCGCACAAGCCGCAGGCGCGGCCTTCAGCGTCCGCCTGATAACAGGAAACGGTGGATGCGTAATCGACGCCCAACGCTCTGCCGCGCCGGATGATGTCGGCTTTGCTAAGCTCAATGATGGGCGTATGCAAGGTCAGGCGTGCGCCTTCGACCGCTGCCTTGGTCGCCAGATTGGCCATCGTCTCGAATGCGCGCATATATTCAGGCCGGCAATCCGGATAGCCTGAATAATCGACCGCATTGGCGCCGAAGAATATATCGCGCGCGCCAACCACTTCCGCCCACGCGAGCGCGAGCGACAGCAGGATCGTGTTGCGCGCAGGCACGTAAGTTACCGGGATGCCGGCGGCGACGCCTGTGGTTGGCACTGCGATGCGCGGGTCGGTCAGCGCCGAGCCGCCAAATGCAGCGAGCCCGAGCGTCGTCACCCGGTGTTCACGCGCGCCTAATGCATGCGCGACGCGCGCGGCGGCGGCCAACTCGGCGCGATGCCGCTGGCCATAGTCAATTGACAGGCAATAACAGTCGTAACGCGCTTCGCGTGCGATCGCGAGCACCGTCGCCGAGTCGAGCCCGCCTGAAAGCAACACTACTGCGTTGGCCATGGGTTGCGCCTAGATTCGGTTCGACTTGAGCGCGGCCAGCGTGTAGCGGGTGCCGCGCCAGTTGATGCCGCCATCGCGCAGCGTGATGAAAGTCGCGCGCCACAGAACGCCAATGAACAAAACAGTCATTACCGGGAATGCGACCGCATACCAGCGCGGCGCGCCGACGATGCGCGCCAGCATTACATAAGCGCCGAGCATGATCGCGCACGCCGCCGCGTTAAGTGCGAGCGCCTTGCCGTGAGTCAATGCGAGTGCGGCGAACGGCCACACGAATAGCAGCAACTGGGCGAGCGTGCCGGCGATCAGCGCAGAGACGCGATAATCGACTCCGGCCAGCGAGTTCTTTTCGAACCCGCGCGCCAGCGCGCCAAGCGACGGATACCATTCGACGCAGACGAGTCCGCATCCGAACAGCATTTCCTGCGAGTAGCCCGCGGCCTTGATGATTTTGCCGAGTTTGATGTCATCGTCGGGCCGCAATGCAATGCGGCTATGCCCGCCCACCGCACGATAGACGTGCGCCCGCACCAGATTAAATGCGCCGATACCGATGAAGCAGCGGCTTGCCGGGTCGGACACTTTCCACGGTCGCGCATAGAGCGTAAAAAACATCGTGAATGCGCCCATGAACATTCCGAGCAGAGTACCGGGCGCGGTGACGTCCGGCGTGATCGCCAAATGGTCGCGGCGCAGTGCAACCGCATGGCTTACCGCGCGACTCACCGCCGTCGGCTGCATGACGACATCGGCGTCGGCAAATATGAGGATAGATCCACTCGATTCGCCGGCGCCGCGTTCGAGCGCATGATTTTTGCCGAGCCAGCCCGCTGGCAGCTCAACGATGCGCAGGACCTTAAGTCGTTTGTCTCGTGCTGCTGCGCGCGCGAGGATCGCGGGTGTCGCGTCGGTTGAACGGTCGTCAACTACGATGACTTCGTAATCCGCATAGTCCTGGGCGAGCAACGACGCAAGCGCAGCCTCGAGGCCCGGCGCCTCATCCCTCGCAGCCACGATTATCGACACACGCGGCGGCGGCGATGGAAGTTTTATTGCCACTTCACGCAGCAATTTAATCGAGCGATTGCCGAACACAACAATGGTCATCGCTATCGTGACCAGTGTAAACGTCGCGAGCGCCAACGATAACGACATGCGTGTTGCAGCCACGGCTCAGCGCCCGGGCTGCTCGCCCCATAACTGTTTGTGCAACTGGGTCTGCAAGCGAACGGTCAGCTGATCTCGCAATATCCAGTCAGCAAGCCGGCTTGCTTCGAGGTCTTTATAGGACGGTGAAAACAACACCGGGCAAATTACGGCGAGCGCGCGTTCGATCAGTTGCTGCCTGGCCCACAGGTAATCGGCTTCGTGACAAAGCACAAATTTTATTTCGTCGCGGTCGGTGAGATGAGCGAGATTACTCCACAAATTTTTAGCCGCCTCCCCCGATCCGGGCGTCTTGATATCGAGGATGCGGGAGACGCGCGCATCGACCGTCGCCACGTCGATCGCACCGCTAGTTTCGAGCGACACCGAATAGCCACGGTCGCACAAGGCGGTCATCAATGCGTGGCAGTTCTTTTGCGCGAGTGGTTCACCGCCGGTCACCGTGACATAGCGGGTGCGGTAGTTCGCCGTCGCATCGACTATCGCCTCGATCGTCATGGTCTGTCCGCCATGAAAAGCGTAAGCGGTGTCGCAGTAGCCGCAGCGCAGCGGGCAGCCTGTCAACCTGATAAAAACAGTCGGCAGCCCCGTACGGCTGGTTTCACCCTGCAGCGAAAAAAAGATTTCGGTGACGCGCAGCGATGCCGCGAGGATTACGCCGTTACCTGCAGGCGCTGTTGTCGCGGCTGGGATGGATATATCGCCCACCGGTCACCTCCCTGCCCGCGCGCACAAACTTTAAGGCTTGCTGCCGGGCGCCGCGGCAGGGGCAGGCCCGACGGCGCCGGGAGTGGCAATGCGACGCTTGGCTTTTTCCGCCGCCTCGCTGACGGGATACTTAGCCACCAATTCTTCAAGTGTCTTGCGGCCGCCGGTCGCCTCGCCCATTTCGATTTGCGAACTCGCTATATTAAGCATCGCATCCGGCGCGGTTGGACTGTCCGGGTAGGTTTTAAGCAGCGTCTGCTGGCTGCCGATTGCAAGTTTATAGTCACGCAGATTGAAGTACGAGTCGCCAATCCAGTACTGCGCGCGCGGCGCCAAGTTGCTCTTCGGATATTGCTTGATGAAATTCTGGAACGCAACAATTGCACCCTGGTAGTTGCCCGCGCGCCTCAACCCCTGGGCGGCCTCATAAGCACGCGTTTCACCTGCGCTATCGGCGGGAGCTCCCGTGACAGCGGTCGCCGGGGCTGCGGCAGAGGCTGCACCCGGTGCGCCCGCTGGCGCGCTGCCCTGCGTAACCGGCGGCGCAGGCGCATCGGAAGCCGGTGCCGGCCCGCCCTGCTGCTCGAATCGCCGCATGCGCGTATCGAGGTCAAGGTACATGTCACGCTGGCGCTTGCTCGTATTCTCAACGTTGTTGTTGAGCACCTCGATCTGGCCACGCAACTTGTTCATTTCGACTTTGAGACTCTCGATCTGCGTAAACAAATCGAGCAGCGCCTGGCTCTTGAATGCTTCTTCGATTTTGTCGAGCCGCGCGTCGGTCGCCTGCTGCTGCGCCTTGACGTCGTCAATACGCTTGCGTTCGCCGGCGATTTGTTTGCGCGCCTCGTCGTCGTCAAACATCCCGGCGTGTGCGGTTGCGCCGATGACGGCAAAAAGCAAAACCGCGCCGCACTGTGCAAGCGCGACGCGGTTCAAGTGCTTACGCACGGGTTTATCCATTCAGGCGTTACTTGTCGCCCGTGTAACGAATATCGCTGCGGCGGTTTTGCGAAAATGACGCTTCGTCGTGCCCCTGGTTGCGCGGCTTCTCTTCGCCAAAGCTCACGGCCTCGATCTGATCTTCTTTGACACCCAGGAGCACCATCATCTGGCGCACGCTGTCAGCACGCTTCTGACCGAGTGCAATGTTGTATTCGCGACTGCCGCGCTCGTCGGTGTTGCCTTCGATCGTTATCTTCTGCGTACGGTTCGCGACGAGGTAACGCGCATGGGCGGACACGAGCGGCTTGTACTCATCCTTGACCACCACGCTGTCGTAATCGAAAAATACGCTGCGCTGCTGGTTCAACATGCTTTTTGGATTGAGCGGATCAAGCGGATCGCCGCCCTTAGCGTCCGAAGGCGGCAGCGGCGTGGCGACCGTTGGCGGCGGTTTCGGTTTCTGCGTATCGGTGCTCGCTGGCGGCACCGAGGGTTTGCCTTCCGTGACATCCGCCGACTTCTGCGTGTCCGTACTTGCGCAGCCTGCCAGAAAACCGATCACTGCCAGGCTCAACAATAGTTTTTTCATCATGGTATCGCTCCTTGTCATGGGTTTTTGGTCAGGGGTCCCCACGCCGGTTCGCGCACATCGCCCGCCTCTGCGCTGAACCGCTGGCGCACGCGGCCATCGCTTGATACCGCGGCCAATATACCACGCCCCCTGACCTCGGTTGCGTAGAGAATGATCTTGCTGTTAGGCGCAAAACTCGGCGATTCGTCGATGCCATTTTCGGTCAGAGACTGCGCCTGTTTGCTCACGAAATCCTGCATTGCAACGTTAAAGCGGCCACCCGCGCGTTGAATGAACACGAACGATTTGCCATCCGGCGCATAGCGCGGTGATACGTTATAGGTGCCATCGAACGTGAGACGCTCGGGTGCGCCGCCGCCGACTGCCACGCGGTAAATCTGCGGGCTGCCGCCGCGATCGGAAGTGAAAATCAGGTGCTGTCCGTCAGGTGAAAAGTTCGGTTCGGTATCGATCGTCCCGGTATTGGTTAATCGCGTGACGCCGCTCCCGTCGGCGTTAATTAAATAGATCTGCGAATTGCCATCTTTCGACAGCACGACTGCGAGGCGTCTGCCGTCGGGGGACCACGCAGGCGCGCTGTTACTACCTTTGAAATTGGCAGCGACCGTACGCTGGCCGGTTACGAGTGACTGAATGTATACGATGGGCTTTCTGCGCTCAAAGGAAACATACGCAATACGATTGCCATCGGGCGCCCACGAGGGCGAAATGATCGGCTCATTGGATGCGAGCACGGTCTGAGCCCCGAATCCGTCGGCGTCGGCCACCTGCAATTCAAACCGCGTGCCGCGCCTAACAACGTACGTGATGCGCGTGCTGAATACGCCGACATCACCCGTCATTTTTTCGTAAATTGCGTCAGCGATCTTGTGCGCGGTGTTGCGCAACTGGGATGCGTTGACCTGGTAGGCGAAGCCGGTGATTTGACTTTGCTTCAATACATCCATCAATCTGAAACGCACGTCCCAGTTGCCATTTGGCATAGCCGATACGCTGCCGATGACAACTGCGTCGGCGCCGCGCGACTTCCACGTCGGGAATTGCACTTCCGACGGCTCCGACGGCAGCGGGTTGACGCCGCCGCTGTCGACAATTTTGAAGAGTCCGCTGCGATATAAATCGGCGGCGACAATCTCGGTGACTTTTTGCGGCAAAGCCTCCTCCCCTTTTAGCGGCAGGATGGCAATCGGCAACTGATTCGACCCGAAGCCCGTAATCTCGATCTTCAGTTGCGCAAAAGCGCCACCGCTAAAGAGCAGCCACAACAGGAATAGAGAACGCAGATTCTTATTGTTCATTGCGCCATATTTTACGTGACAATCGTCCTACTCTTGAGCCTTGAACCTTAAATTTAGTTCCCGAAAATCTTTTGCCATCGCGGGATCCGGCGGCAGCGGCAACGGTTGAGCCCGATTGATCGCGCGCTCGATTGCGTTGTCGTACGCCGTGTTGCCGCTCGGCCTGCGCAGTTTTGCGGCCAATACATTGCCGTCGGGCAGCAACACAATGTCGAACTCCGCCTCTTCGTTCCCCTTGAGATTGGGCGGCTGAACAATGAAACGCTTGATCTTGTCGCTAATCCCCTTGCGATACTTGTCGAGCATGCTTTGGCGCGCGGCGGCGGCCTGTGCTGCAGCAGCGCGCTGTGCTTCTGCCTGCTCACTAGCGGCGCGCTGAGCTTCGGCCTGCTGCGATTTTTGCGCGGCCTGAGTTTCTTCCTCGCGCTTCTTCGCGGCCTTTTGCTTTTCTTCTTCGACGCGCTTTTGTTTGTCGATTTTTTCTTTTTCTTTAAGCGCGATATCAGGTTTTACGACCGCGGGTTTCGCAACTTCCGGTTTAGCGACAGGCTTGGGCGGCTCCGGTTGCGGCCGCACTTCCGGCTTGACTTCCGGTATGGGGGGCTTGGGCGCAGGCTTGAGTGGCTCTGGCGCCGGCGGCGGCGGCGGCGCGACCGCTTTGGGCGCGTCGACCGGTGGACTCCATAAGTCGACGATGTTGACTTGCGGTTCGGACTTTTTCTGCCAACTGACGCCGAACACCAGCAACGCGACGAACAGCAGATGCAGCGTGGACGCAAATGCGCCCGAGATTATTTTTTCCCTGGGCGTCGTGTAAGCGTGAGCGTGATGCATGCCGCTGCGGCCTGGCTTTGGCCTACTGGGCGCGCGGCTTAACCATCAAGCCGACTCTCTTGACCTGGTTCTGCTGCAACATATCCATCACGTCCAGCACCGCTTCGTAACGCACGTCTTTGTCGGCGGCAATCACCACGGCCTGCTCGGGATTTTTTGCCTGTTTCTGCTTCACTGCCGCAAGCAGATCGTTGCGTGAAACTTTACGATCGTCACTCCCCGCGGCACGATCGCGCAGCCAAAGACTTTGATCACTTCGCACCGACACTTCAAGCGGCGCCACCGGCGGGTTCGACGACTTGCCAATCGATGGCAATTCGACCTGCCCCGGATTGATCAAAGGCGCGGTCACCATAAATATCACGAGTAATACGAGCATGACGTCGATGTACGGCACGACGTTAATCTGGTTCATCAGCCGGCGGCTGTTGCGTTTTTCGATCAGCATGGATTAACTTTGACGCTGCAGGATATTGGAAAATTCTTCCATGAAAGAATCGTAGCGCGTGGCGAGCCGGTTGAGATCGCCGGCAAAGCGGTTGTAGGCAACGACCGCTGGAATTGCGGCGAATAGTCCCATTGCGGTCGCGATCAATGCTTCAGCGATGCCCGGCGCCACGGTGCCCAGCGTGGCCTGAGCGACCTGGGCCAGGCCGCGGAAAGAATTCATGATGCCCCATACCGTACCGAACAGACCGACGTAAGGACTCACCGAACCGACCGAGGCCAGAAACGACAAATGCGACTCCAGCACTTCCATCTCGCGCTGATACGTCGCACGCATCGCGCGCCGCGTGCCATCCATCACCGCCGCGATGTTCTGCGCCGCACCTTGCCCCGGTTGCTTGCGCAGCTTGGTGAACTCGCGAAATCCCGATTCAAACAGGCGTTCCATCGTACCGGACGCGTCACGCGAATTGATCGCGCGCTGAAAAAGTTCGTTAAGGTCGCCGCCGCTCCAGAAATCTTTTTCAAATTTGTCGGACTGTCTCGACGCGCGCCGGTACGTAAAAATCTTGATGAAAATATAGTACCAGGAAAATATCGAGCACATTAGAAGACCGGCCATCACCAGTTGCACGAGCAGGCTGGCGCTGGTGATCAGGCTCAAGACCGACATATCGTGCGTTACATTCATGCTTGCCTCATCGCGAGTTTGTCGAGAATCGATTTGGGTATTCTAACGGGCTTAAAAGACTGCGTGTTGACGCAGGCCACGCGTACCAAGCCCGTTACGAGGCTGCGTTCGGCGCGCTGCACGCATTGCGCTATTTCGAGCACGCTGCCGCGTACTCCTGTCAGCGACACGGATACATTGAGCAAATCGTTAAATAAAGCGGGGCGCAAATAGTCGAGGGCGAGCGAGCGCACCACGAACACGACATTGAGTTCGTTCTTTAACGTTGTCTGCTCGAAGCCCAGCGCGCGCAACCACTCGGTACGCGCGCGCTCCATAAAATTAAGGTAGTTGGCATAAAACACCACGCCGGCCGCATCGGTGTCTTCGTAATACACACGCACCGGCCAGACAAAATCCGGCGGCTTCGCGGGTTCG
>JANYCE010000230.1 GCA_025360445.1 Betaproteobacteria bacterium | reverse complement strand
GGTGCAGCTCGACACGGGCATTCCAATCGCGAACGGAATACTTACCACCGAGAACGACGATCAGGCTATTGAACGCATGGGGCAGAAGGGCGCCGATTGCGCTGCGGTCGCAGTTGAAATGGCGAACCTGCTGCGCGAAGTAGGGCATAAATGACAAATGCTGCAGCGCCTGCCGCGCGTAAGACGGGCCGCCGGCGCTCGCGCGAGTTTGCGATGCAGGGGCTGTATCAATGGCAACTGGCCGGCACCGATGCGGCAACCATCGAAACCTACATGTCGGTCGCCAAAGGATTTGACAAAATTGACCGGCCATATTTTTCAGCGCTGCTGGCCGGCGCGATTCGCGAGTCCGGACGACTGGAAGAATCGTTGCAGCCGTACCTCGACCGCAAGTGCGCGGAATTGAGTCCGATCGAACGCGCGATTTTATTTATCGCAGCGTACGAGCTCGAAAATCAGGCCGACATCCCGTACCGCGTGGTAATCAATGAAGCGGTCGAGCTTGCGAAGAGTTACGGCGGCACCGACGGCTTCAAATACGTGAACGGCGTGCTCGACAAGCTCGCGGCGCATAAGCGCCCGCTCGAAATAACGCGCAGATAAGAAATAACGCGCAGATAACAATGCTTACGGAGCCGTCGATGGACGACAAACTTAAACGCAAAATAATGCTGTTTTACGCGGGTGGCATCATGAACGCGCTGCTCGGACTCTATGTGCTGATAGAGGGACTGTCCTTTTTGACGGCCGACACTGCACGCACTTTGGCTATCGTATTTTTTGTATTCGCGGCGGTCGACTTTTATCTGCCGTATTCGCTGAAGCAAAGATGGCTGGCCAACAATCCCGGCGTGCAATCCAGTAACAACGACCCAGTCCAGCGCAGCTAGCCGGGCGCAGCATAGGTGGCCACGTCCGAATTTGAACTGATCAGGCGCTATTTCACTCACCGGACGCGGCATACCCTCCTGGGGGTCGGCGATGATGCAGCACTCGTCAAGGTGCGCCCGGGGCATGATCTTGTAATATCCGCCGACATGCTCGTGGCGGGCCGCCATTTTTTGCGTAACGCGGAGCCCCGCCTACTCGGCCATAAGGCGCTCGCGGTCAACCTGTCCGATATGGCAGCGATGGGCGCGACGCCGCGATGGGCGACCCTCGCGCTGGCCTTGCCCGCCGCAGACACTAACTGGGTAAAAAACTTTTCGCGCGGCTTCATGGCGCTCGCGCGGCGATTTGACGTCGATCTTATCGGCGGCGACACCACGCGCGGACCGCTCAATATCTGCGTGCAGATCATGGGCGAAGCGAAGAGTGGTAAGTCGCTGCGGCGCGCCGGCGCCCGCGCCGGCGACGATATCTGGGTCTCGGGTACGCTTGGCGATGCGGCGCTTGAGCTCGCGGCGCTGAAGCGGCGCATCACGCTCACGCCCGCCGAGCGCACATGGTGCGCCGCGCGTTTACACACGCCGATACCGCGCGTCGGCCTTGGTCTCGCGCTGAGAGGTCTTGCGAGTAGTGCAATTGACGTGTCGGACGGATTGCTCGCCGATCTAGGCCACATCCTCGATTGCTCCGGTGTCGGCGCCGAAATCCATCTTGCCGCTGTGCCGGCGTCTGCCGTATTGCAGCGCTATCTGGACCGGGTGGCGGCCTGCAGTGCATTGCTCGCGGGCGGCGATGACTATGAATTGTGCTTTACCGCGCCGCGCGCCGCGCGCAGGAAAATCGAGCGGCTGGAATCCAGCACCCGCGTGCGCGTGACCCGCATCGGAGAAATCCGGTCGCATCGCCTGCGTACGCCGCGGCTTATCGTACGAGCGCCCGACGGAGTTCCCTTGCGAGTAGTGCGCGGGGGCTACGATCATTTCGGTTGAGCGCGCGGTCAAGCCGTCGTGGCGTTTCATGGTGCGCCGACCTGCGCATTGGATAGCGTTCGGCGCCGGCGCAGGTCTCGTGCCGTTCGCGCCCGGGACGGCCGGCACTCTGCTCGGTTTTCCATTGTATTGGCTGCTTGCAAGTTATGCGACGCTGACGACATCGCTCGCAGTCCTGGCGGCGATCTTTGTGCTCGGCGTCTGGGCTTGTGGCGCCACCGGCCGGGCGCTCGGCGTCGCCGACCATGGCGCGATGGTATGGGATGAGGTCGTCGCGTTCGCGCTGGTGCTTGTTTTTACGCCCGCGGGTTGGGCGTGGCAGGCCGGCGCATTTCTGCTGTTTCGGTTTTTTGATATCGTGAAGCCGCCGCCGATCCGTTACTTCGACCGCCGGCTTAAAAGCGGTTTCGGCGTCATGTTCGACGATTTGCTCGCCGCCTTTTATACGTTGCTGATAATTGCGCTTATGAAAATTGTGATCGGTGTTTAATGATGAATACTCAAATTGACGAACTGGCCGCACAAGTAGGCGCAGCGCTTAAGCGGCGCGGCTTGACGCTGGCAAGCGCGGAATCATGCACCGGCGGATGGATCGGCGAGGCCGTGACCGCAGTGCCCGGCAGCTCGCAATGGTATGAGCGCGGATTCATCACTTATACCAACGTCGCAAAGCACGAAATGCTCGACGTGAGCGAAGAGACGCTCGCAAAATTTGGCGCCGTATCTATTGAAACCGCCAAAGCGATGGTGACCGGTGCGCTCGCCCATAGCCACGCGCAGGTTGCCGTGGCGGTGAGTGGTGTGGCCGGGCCGACGGGCGGCACGCCCGCGAAGCCGGTCGGCACGGTATGCATTGCATGGGGATTGCATAGCGGCGAGCCGGTCGCTGAAACACGGCACTTCGACGGTGATCGCGCAGCGGTGCGCCGGCAATCGGTTGAATGCGCGCTCGCCGGCGTGTTAGCCCTGATTGAGTGCAGAATAGAACCAAAGGCATAGCCGTCATCCGCCGCTTCGGCGAGGCGTTATGAATGCCATGGGACGCGTCGATTAATAAAAAATTAGTTGTACGTTCTTCCCTCAGTAGCTTCGCGCCGGCCTCAATGCGCGGCAGGGCGAGCGTGAGAGTATGCGATAATTCGAGAGGCTCAAATGGGACAAATCATGGACGAAAATAAATCAAAAGCACTCGCAGCAGCACTGTCGCAAATTGAAAAGCAGTTCGGCAAAGGCTCGATCATGCGGTTGGGTGAAGCCGACGTCGCCAAGGACATCGAATCAGTGTCGACCGGCTCGCTGGGGCTCGACATCGCGCTTGGTATCGGCGGCTTCCCGCGCGGCCGCGTAATCGAAATTTACGGTCCGGAATCGTCGGGCAAAACGACGCTCACCTTGTCGGTGATCGCGCAGATGCAGAAAGTGGGCGGCACCGCCGCGTTCATCGACGCCGAACACGCGCTCGATCCGCAGTATGCGCAAAAGCTCGGCGTCAACGTGCAGGAACTGCTGATCTCACAACCGGATAACGGTGAGCAGGCGCTGGAAATTGCCGACATGCTCGTGCGCTCAGGCTCGGTTGACGTCGTCGTGATCGACTCGGTGGCAGCGTTGACTCCCAAGGCCGAAATCGAAGGCGAGATGGGCGAGCCGCAGATGGGTTTGCAGGCGCGATTAATGTCGCAGGCGCTGCGCAAATTGACCGGCAACATCAAGCGCTCGAACACAATGGTTGTGTTTATCAACCAGATCCGCATGAAAATTGGCGTCATGTTCGGCAATCCGGAAACGACGACGGGCGGCAACGCACTCAAATTTTATGCTTCGGTGCGCATCGATATCCGGCGCACCGGCGCCATCAAGAAAGGCGATGAAGTGATCGGCTCGGAAACGCGCGCCAAAGTCGTTAAAAATAAGGTTGCGCCACCGTTCAAGCAGGCGAACTTCGACATTCTTTATGGAGAAGGCATATCCCGCGAAGGCGAAATTATCGAGTTGGGTGTGCTGCACAAGATCGTGGACAAATCAGGTGCATGGTACACGTATGGCAAAGAGCGCATCGGCCAGGGCAAGGACAACGCGCGCGATTATCTTAAAGAACATCCCGCAATGGCCCAGGAAATTGAAGCAAAGATTCGTGCCGCAATAGGCGTCGGTGGCGGACCCCAGCTCGCAGAAGTCGCGGACGCGGAAAAGTAAGCCGCCGCGCAGCCTGCGCTCACGGGCGCTCGCCGCACTCGCGCGCCGCGAATATTCGCGGCGCGAACTCGCGGTAAAACTCAAACCGTTCACTGAAAACCCGGCGGAGATTCCCGCGCTGCTCGATGATTTCGAGCGCCGCGGCTGGCTCTCGGAAGTGCGTGTCGTAGCTCAAATACTGGCGACACGACGGCGGCGCTTCGGCGCCCAGCGCATCACGCACGAATTGCGCGACAAAGGGATTTCGGCGGCGGCGATCGGCGGCGCGCGCGCGCATCTCAATGAAAGTGAAGCCGCAACGGCGCGCGCAATCTGGTTGCGGAAGTTCAAGACCTTGCCGACCGACGCACGTGAGCGCGCACGCCAGATGCGTTTTTTGCAGGGACGCGGCTTTAACCTCGACGTAATTCGCAAGGTGGTCAGCGGAGATGCCATTGATAGCGAAGGCGACGAATAACGCCGCAGCTGCCCGCCCGCAAATGAAGTTTCGTTTAAAATCGTTCTTTTAAAAGTCCCGGTAAAGCCAATGAAAAGCAGTCAGATTCGCCAGCAGTTTCTTGATTACTTCGAATCCAAGGGTCATTCGATCGTGCCCTCAAGCGCGCTTGTGCCGGGCAATGACCCGACGCTGCTTTTTACCAATTCCGGCATGGTGCAGTTTAAGGAGGTGTTTCTAGGCCAGGAGAACCGGCCCTACAAACGCGCGACAACCTCGCAACGCTGCGTGCGTGCGGGCGGCAAACACAATGACCTCGAAAACGTGGGCTATACCGCGCGCCACCATACGTTTTTCGAGATGCTAGGAAATTTCTCATTTGGCGATTATTTCAAGCGCGATGCGATTCATTTTGCATGGGAACTTCTCACCGGCGTTTACAAGCTGCCCAAAGAAAAGTTGTGGGTCACGGTGTATGAGACGGATGACGAAGCCTACAAACTGTGGGCGGACGACATCGGTGTGCCGCCCGATCGCATCACGCGCATCGGCGATAAGCCGGGCGGCCCCAAACACTCAAGTGACAATTTCTGGCAAATGGGCGAAACCGGTCCCTGCGGGCCGTGCAGCGAAATATTTTACGATCACGGCCCTGAAGTCCGGGGCGGCCCGCCTGGAACGCCCGACGCCGACGGCGATCGCTACATCGAAATCTGGAATTTGGTTTTTATGCAGTTCAATCGCGACGATCACGGCCAACTACATCCGCTGCCCAAGCCATCGGTAGATACCGGCATGGGACTCGAACGCATTGCCGCAGTGTTGCAGCACGTCCATTCCAATTACGAAATCGATTTGTTTCAGGACTTGATCAAGGCAGCTGCGCGCGAAACCCGCTGTAAAGACCTTGCGAACAATTCGCTGAAAGTGATTGCCGATCATATTCGCGCCTGCGCATTCCTGATCGTCGACGGCGTGATTCCCGGCAATGAGGGGCGTGGCTATGTACTGCGCCGAATCGTGCGCCGGGCGATCCGCCACGGCTACAAGCTGGGTCAGAAAAAACCTTTTTTCTACACTCTGGTGCCCGACCTCGTCACCGCGATGGGCGAAGCCTATCCCGAATTGGCCGCGGCGAAGGAAAGAGTCGCGCAGGTGCTGAAACAGGAAGAGGAGAGGTTCGCCGAAACGCTAGAGAACGGCATGGTCGTGCTTGAAAGCGCGCTGCAGTCAGAAGACAAGATGCTCGATGGCGATACCGTGTTCCGCTTGTACGATACGTTCGGCTTTCCGCTCGATCTGACCGCCGACATAGCGCGTGAGCGCAATATTACGGTGGACTTCGCGGGGTTTGAAGCCGCGATGGGTCAGCAGCGGGAGCGTGCGCGCGCCGCCTCTAAATTCGGCACGCAGTCCGCGGTCGAGTACAGCGGCCAGAAAACCGAATTCCACGGCTATGAGTTTCTGACGCTCGCCGGCAAGGTTATCGCGATCTATAAGGATGGCAGCGCTGTCCCCGCAATCAAGGCGGGTGACAGCGCGGTGGTGGTCATCGACAGAACGCCTTTTTATGCGGAATCCGGCGGTCAGGTCGGCGATCGCGGCCAATTGGTTTCCGCCCGCGGCACCTTTAACGTCACCGATACGCAAAAAATTCAATCTGAAGTTTTCGGCCACCACGGGGTGCTCGACACCGGCACTCTGTCGGTAGGCGATGCGGTAGACGCGAAAGTCGACACCGCTGCGCGTACGCGCTCGACGCATAATCACTCCGCGACGCATTTGATGCATGCGGCATTGCGTAAGGTGCTCGGCGGCCACGTCCAGCAGAAAGGCTCGCTCGTCGATGCCGATCGCACGCGTTTTGACTACTCACACAGCGAGCCGTTGACGACCCAGCAGGTGCGCGAAATAGAGCAGCTCGTTAATCAGGAAATCCGGCGCAACTCAGCAGTTGAAGCTCGCATCATGAAATACGATGACGCGATCAAGACCGGGGCGATGGCGCTGTTCGGCGAAAAATACGGCGACGAAGTGCGCGTGTTGACGATGGGCAATTTTTCGACCGAGCTGTGCGGCGGCACTCACGTCGTGCGCGCCGGCGACATAGGTTTCTTTAAAGTCATTTCCGAATCGGGGATTGCCTCTGGCGTGCGTCGTATCGAAGCGGTGACGGGCGAGGGTGCACTGGCGTGGGTGCAGCAACAGGAATCGAGCCTGCAGCAGGCGGCCGGCGCGTTAAAAGCGCCGGTGCACGAAGTCACGCAGAAGATCGGCCAGATTGTCGAGAACGTTAAAAGTCTCGAAAAGGAACTCGCGCGCCTGAAGTCCAAGCTTGCCTCGTCGCAAGGCGACGACATCGCAGCGAAGGCCATCGACGTAAAAGGCGCCAAGGTGCTCGCTTCGGTGCTTGATGGGGCCGATTCCAAAGCGCTGCGTGAATCGATCGACAAATTGAAAGACAAACTTAAATCGTGCGCGGTCGTACTGGCCGCGGTCGAAGGCGGCAGGGTCTCGCTCATAGCCGGCGTGACCGCTGATCTGACGGCGAGGGTCAAGGCGGGCGAACTCGTAAACTTCGTGGCGCAGCAGGTCGGCGGCAAAGGCGGCGGCCGCGCCGATATGGCGCAAGCCGGCGGCAATGATCCGACCAAACTGGCGATGGCGCTCGACGCAGTGCCGGCGTGGGTGGCCGAACGGTTATGAACCCTCGCAAAATCGTCGAGAGCTGAAGCGCCGGTGACTGCGCAGCGCGCGCATGGCGGCTCGTCGAGCGTTCATAGCGCACAAGTATTTGGTGCTGTTGCTGCGCGAGTCACCCGCTAATCATGCTGTTGAAAGCGCTGGCGGCCGCGTTTCGAAAACGCACGCCACTGTCTGCTGACCCTGCGCCTCCCTTGTCTCCTTCATATGCAGGCCCGCGCCATTGCGGATTCGTGGCCTTCATCTGCGACGTCGAAGAAGTCCGCTTTATTGCATCGAGTGATTGCATCGACGCCGATCAAGCGAGCTTTCGTTTGCGCGCATGGCTGCCGGCACGCGAGTTACTGCGATTCGCGCCGGTGTGTCTCGTGCCTTTGCAACATGTCGAACGCGACCCGCAACTTGCGCAACTGGGCGAAGTGAGGGCGATTGTCGTGGGCAAGTTTTCCGTACAGCGCATCACCGCAGAGCCGGCGCGATTTGTGGAACTCGCGACATGGGCCGAGGCAATGTCGCGCACCCACCGTGTCGTTGCCGATTTCTGCGATGACCTCGCGGCCGCTTCGGCGATGATCGGGCGCGCCGAACCTGCGGATTTTCAGGCCCGCCTGATGCGTGCTTGCGCATTGACTGCATCGACCGCGGCGTTGCGCGAGCAACTCGTCGAGGACGCACTGCATGGCGTGACGGTCATTGAAGATCCGTATGAGCGCGCTCTCGCAGAGCTGCCGAAATTTGCGCCTCAACAAGATTTGCGGCTGGCATGGTTCGGCGTGTTTGGTCCGCCGTTGCTGCCATTGCTGGAGGGGCAATTCGGCGCCATCGCACGCCGTCTCAGGACCAGGCCTACGCAAATCGCGTTCATCACGCATCCCTCGCAAGCCGACTTAACGCAAAAGCTCGGCGGCACGTTGCGTGATATTAATGCAGCTTGCAAATTGCGCTTTGTGGCGTGGTCGCGGGAAGCTGTAGCGGTCGAGCTCGCGGCCGCCGACCTCGTATTGTTGCCGCAGGATTCGACGAGCGCCTGGGGCCGGGTCAAGTCGCACAACCGCCTGGTCGAAACCCTGCGCGCGGGACGTTTCGCGATCGCATCGCCAATCCCGTCATATCTCGAACTGCGCGAATTTGCGTGGATTGGCGAAAACCTGGTGGATGGCGTCGAATGGGCGCTCGCGCATCCGTTGGAAGTTGTCGCAAAAATTACCGCCGGTCAGCGCTACGTTGAAGAACGCTTCGCGCCCCGCAGGATTGGCGAACTGTGGGCGGCAACACTTGGAATTTCAGAAACGAGGGCCGGCGGCTCCAATGTTGTCCCGCGATGCGATGGTCCGTTAAACAAACAAACGTAGCGACACTACAGAAAGCAACGTTCATGGCTGCATCCGCAACTCGCCGTCGTCCCGAAGTTACTGCCCAGGCGCTTAACGCAAAGGGCATCGGGCACTTGCCCGGCCTGGTGGGTATCGAGGTTATCGAGGTTAGCGACGCCGGAATCAGAGGCCGCCTGAAAGTGCGCCCCGAGCTGCTTGCGCCAAATGGCTATCTGCATGCTGCGACGGTGATTGCACTTGCCGACACATTGGCGGGCTACGGCACGATTGCCAAGCTGCCGGCGGATGCGAAGCTTTTCACAACGATCGAACTAAAATCAAATTTTCTCGGCACCGCCCGCGACGGCGTTATCGACTGCATGGCCTCGCCCGCGCATCTGGGCCGCATGACGCAGGTATGGGACGCCGTCGTGACAGGTGAGGACAACAGAAAGCTTGCGGTTTTTCGCTGCACCCAGATGATTTTGTACAGCGAAAAATGAGTGGCGGCGTTAAAACGGCAACTGGCCCCCGGGTTTCGCCGTAAGCAGCACTCGCCTGAAATCTTCCTGAATTCGTTTGAGAGCTTCGACGTTGTCTGCTTCGAAGCGCAACACGATAACTGGCGTTGTATTCGATGAGCGCGCAAGCCCGAAGCCGTCCGCATACTCAACACGCAAACCGTCGATCTTGATAACGTCTTTCGCGTCGGTGAAGCGCGCAGTCTTCTGTAGTTCGGCAATCAATGTGTAGTTTTCGCCCTCGTTAAGTTTTATTTGCAATTCGGGCGTACTGATCGCGTCGGGCAGATCCTGCAAAACGGCGCTCGGGTCGGCCGAGCGGCTCACAATTTCCAGCAGGCGTGCACCCGCGTACAAGCCATCGTCGAATCCATACCAGCGTTCCTTGAAGAAGACATGGCCGCTCATTTCGCCGGCGAGCAGCGCGCCGGTTTCCTTAAGCTTCGCTTTGATGAATGAATGTCCCGTCTTCCACAGCAGCGGCGTCCCGCCGTGACGCTCTATCCAGGGCTTGAGATTACGCGTCGATTTCACATCGTAAATGACCGTCGCACCTGGATTGCGCGACAGCATGTCGGCCGCAAACAGCATGAGTTGGCGATCGGAGTAAATAATGTCGCCGCGCTTGGTAACCACACCGAGCCGATCGCCGTCGCCATCGAAGGCCAGCCCGATCTCGGCGTCCGTGTTGCGCAAGGTCGCGATTAAATCGTTGAGGTTCTCGGGTACTGACGGATCGGGATGATGGTTGGGAAAGTTACCGTCGACGTCACAGAACAATTCGGTCACCGTACAGCCGAGCGCGCGATACAGTGCCGGTGCGGTGGCGCCGGCAACGCCATTGCCACAATCGACCGCAATTTTCATCGGCCGCGCGAGCTTGATATCGCCGACGATGCGCGCAAGATATTGCTTCGAGATATCGTCGCGCCGATAGCTGCCGGCGCCGCTGGAGAGCTTGCCGCTCTCAATGCGTGTGCGCAAAGCCTGGATCGCTTCGCCCGCCAGTGTTTCACCGGCCAACACTATTTTCAGCCCGTTATAGTCAGGCGGGTTGTGTGATCCCGTGAGCATCACGCCGGACTGCGTATTGAAATGATGCGCGGCAAAATACAGCATCGGTGTCGCGACCTGACCAACGTCGATAACATCGATGCCGGCGGCTCGCAAACCGTCGGCGAGCGCCGCCGAAAGCTCGGGTCCGGACAAGCGGCCGTCGCGGCCGATGGCGATTTCGCGTCCACCGCGAGCAATGAGTTCACTGCCGATCGAGCGCCCGATCGTTGAAACTATTTTCGGCGTGAGCGTTTTGCCGACGATGCCCCGGATGTCGTATGCTTTGAAAATTTCAGGCGGCAGTGGATTCATGCGGTCAGCATCCATTCGATTAGCATAATGATCATTCGTTAGTCAGGTGATTTTGAAAAAAATTCAACAGGCGTCGAGGCAGCCAGTCGAGTCGTCCCGGAAACGCGCCGGTAACAAATCCGACATGGCCGCCGCTCGCAGAGAATTCGACCGTTACAGCAGACGATAGTTCGTGCGCCTGCGGCAGCGCTTCCGCCGGAAGAAAAGGGTCATTGCGCGCATTGATCATGAGCGTGGGCACCGTGATATGACGCAGCAGCGGCTTGGCGCTGGCGCGTGTCCAGTAATCGTCGGTATCTCGATACCCGTGCAGCGGAGCCGTGACGAGGTTGTCGAACTCGCGCAATGTTTTCGCAGCAAGCATAGGGCCACGATCGCAAATGGCGGGAAACAGCGCGAGCTTGGCCAGTGTTTTACGGCGCATGGTCGCGAGAAAATTTTTCGTGTAAATGCGATTAAAGCCGCGGCCAAGCGCATCGCCCGAGGCCATCAGGTCAACCGGCGCAGAAACCGCAGCCGCGGCAGCGATCAGCATATTGGCGGCGCCGGCTTGTTCGCCGAGCCACTTCAGAAGTGCATTCCCGCCGAGCGAAACGCCCGCCGTATACATCGAATTTGCGCATTGTTGTTTGAGGCGGCGCAATACCCAGTCGATCTCGGCGCTGTCGCCGGAGTGGTACGCGCGCGGCAGGCGGTTCGGGACGCCGCTGCAGCCACGGAAGTGCACAACCACGCCGCGCCAGCCGCGCGCGAGCGTTGACGCCATCAACGCGGTTGCATATTGGCTGCGTGATCCGCCTTCGAGGCCGTGAAATAGCACAACCAGCGGCTTGGCGTTGTCTTGAAGCTGGCCTGTCCAATCGAGTTCAATGAAATCTCCATCCGGCGTCTCCCATCGCTCGCGGCGAAACGATACACGCGAACGCGGCGCGCAGACAGCCGCGTATAGCGTTTGCAGATGCCCGCCGGGCAGCCAGGCGGGCGCCCGATAGGATGACATGCTCACGTTTTTCGATACCCGGGTAGCGGCGGCACGTTTTTTTACTAAACTTTTAGTTAGCGGCGGTTAGCAGCAAAAAAAACGGGCCCGCTTATGGAGCCCGTGTGTTGCGCCGACTACGAACGGCGGCATAAATCAGTCGCGATAGGACGGGTCGATGCGATCGAGTTTGCGCAGTAATGCCGGCCATTCGGTCAGTCCCCAGCGCCGGCGCACGCCCGGCTTAAACCCGTCCTGCGTTTCTTTAACGACCTCGGCGGGCGGCAGGCGGATTTCGGTATTGCAGGAAAGTGTCGTGACTTGCAGTTGGCAGGCGCGTTCCAGGCGGAACATGTTGTTGAACGACTCAGGAATCGACGGGCCCACGGTTAACAGGCCGTGATTGCGCAGAATCATCGCTTCATGACCACCCAAATCAGCAACGAGACGTGCGCGCTCATCGAGATTCAGCGCCGGGCCTTCGTAGTCGTGATATGCAATCTCGCCAAAGCGCATCGCGCTTTGGGCGATCGGCAACAGGCCGATTTTCATTGCGGAGACCGCCATGCCGGCGAGCGTGTGCGTGTGAATCACGCAATCGACGTCATGCCGTCCCGCGTGCACCGCGCTGTGGATCACATAGCCGGCTTTGTTGATGCCGTACTCGGTCGCG
>JANYCE010000218.1 GCA_025360445.1 Betaproteobacteria bacterium | reverse complement strand
GCGCCACGCGCTCACGCGACAGACGCACCCAGTATTCCTGATCGTCGATGGTGAAATTGACCCATATACCTTGCTCGCCGCCGCGGGTCCCGAGCAAACGCGTGGCAGGTCCGAGACGGCGCTGCAATTCGAGCGTGATCATCTGGTTTATCGGGCGGTCGGGCAGCGCTTCGACCGGCTCATCCGGCGCGTCGGCATAAATGTGGATACCCTCCTGCTGGGATAAATCGCGCAGCAGATCGAGGCGCTTTGCAGGGTCGGCCGTAATCAGTGCCGACCGTGTGAGATTAACGACGCTCGCAATCTGCTGTGCGATCTGCACTGCGCGCGGTTCGCGTTCCGCCACCCGGAAAATCTGCAGTGACGCGAAATGTCCAGCCACCATCAACACCGCGAGCAGCAACACCGTGCGCCATAGAAGGCTGCGCGGAATCAATCTCATGCATTTTTGCCGTCGGGGATGAACACGTACCCGAAGCCCCACACGGTCTGTATGTACGCAGGCTTGGCGGGCTCCGTCTCAATTAATTTGCGCAGGCGTGAAATCTGCACGTCGATCGAGCGGTCGAACGCGCCGAACTCACGTCCGCGCGCGAGCTCCATCAGCTTGTCACGCGAGAGCGGGGTGCGGGGGTGCTGCACGAGTACCTTGAGCAACGCAAATTCGCCGGTTGTCAGCGGCAGTTGTTCGCCATTTCGCGCAAGGCTGCGCGAGCCGAGGTTAAAGCTGAAGCCGCCAAATTCGACAACCTGCTGTTCGGCTGTCGGCGCGCCGGGCGGTTGTACCGCCGGCGCACGGCGCAATACGGCCTGGATACGCGCCACCAGTTCGCGCGGATTAAATGGCTTCGCCAGGTAATCGTCGGCGCCGACTTCCAGCCCGACGATGCGGTCAACGTCGTCGCCTTTGGCGGTCAACATGATGATCGGCATCTTGTCGCCCAGCCCGCGCAGCCGGCGGCATATCGACAAGCCGTCTTCCCCGGGCATCATCAGGTCAAGCACCATCAGGTCGTAGCGTTCGCGCGCGAGCCAGCGATTCATGTCGCCGCCGTCGCTGACTGCGCGCACGCTGTAACCCTGCTCGCTTAAATACCGGTTGAGCAATTCACGTAATCGCGCGTCATCGTCGACGACAATAATCCGGATTTTTTGATCAGTCATAGGCCACCTTCCGAAGACGCACCATGCTAGCGGTTTGGCGCGGGTAATTCCAGCATCGCGCTCTATGACGCAGCCGCAGTCCCAAGCAGTTGACACAGATTGTTACAAAAAAAGCGCCGCCGTTAACAACCTGCTTACAGGGGCGGAGTAGCATGGCGTCCATTAAGTGCACAACCGCTTTCCTCAATGAGATGCAGACTGCGCGTCATGATACGGCGAATCGACGTGCCAACAGGAGTTGCGAAATGGAACTGGTATTGAACGCGGGGTTGGTGGCAATGGCAGTCGCGGCCGGGTGCTTGCTCGCGCTCGACGCGAGTCGGGTTCTATCGCTCAGAGCAGTTCGCTCACGCCGTTACAATGACGATGTTCCGGCCACCAGGCGTCCCTGAAATGCGGGTAATCACGAAGCGTCCAATATGAAAATTATAATTACTGCAATTGTCGGCGTGCTCGTGGTGACGGCGCAACCGGCATCCGCGCAATGGCGCCAGCACGGCGGCCGGCATTTTGAAGTGCAAGGACAGCGCCAGGGCCAGGAGCGCGGCGAGTTTCAGCGTCAACAACCGCAACGCGAGAATCGTCAACCCGATTATCGCCAGCCTGAAAGACAGATGGACCGGCGACCGGACGGCAGACTGACCGATGAAGAGCGGCGCAATTTACGCCGCGATCTCGATCGCGCCAATCGTGAAATTTACAAGGGCCGCTAGTGCGCGCCATTTCATTTAATGACACAAGGAGATCGACCGATGAGTAATCGCATGATGGCGTGGGCCTTAACGACTATGTGGCTCATGGCCGGCGGCGCAAGCGTCTTTGCACAAGGCTTACCTGGTGCGTCGGTGAACCCTGATGCAAGAGCAGCAACGCCGGCCGACCGCGACGCAATGAAAAGCGGTCGGCAGGAGTGGTGCAGGGATAATTCGCAGCAGTGCGCAGACAGGAAGGCAAAAATGGCGGAGCGTCATCCGCAATGCAAGGCCGACCCGGAGAAATGCCGCGCGGACAGGAAGGCGAAACGCGATGAGCGCTGCACGGCGGACCCCAAACGCTGCGAAGAAATGAAAGCCCGAATGAAAGAGCGCCACGAGCGCTGCAAAGCGGATCCGCAAAAATGCCGTGATGCGATGAAGGCGCGGCAGGAGCAATGCAAAGCAGACCCGTCCAAGTGCCCGCCCGCGGCCCGCGAGCGCCCTGACGCCAGGTAGCACTGGAGAAATCGTGGAACGGTTCTTGTACTGGACACTGTTCGCCGCCGGCGTGGCACTTGCTTCGTGGTTGCCCGCGACGAGCGCATATCCGGAGTTGGCGCGCCGCGTGCCGCAAATGTTGATGCGTGTCCTAACTTAGGCGATGGCACGCTCGCGCTACATTGGCGGGTTCGTGCGCCTTATCGGCGCACTCGCCGTTGGTGTCTTGATTTTCGCGCCGCTCGTGGCGCGAGCCGTCGTGCCGATGGGTTTCGACGAAGCCCGCCACTTATTGAATCGCACGAGCTTTGCGGCCAATCTCGACGACATCGATGCGTTTGCCAAACTGAGCCGCGCGCAGGCAGTCGATCAGTTGCTGGCCTGGACGTCGACGCATAAGGTCGTCACTCCGCCGCCGCCGTGGATCAACGACTATGAATCGCCGCGTCGTCTGCGGTCAATGACCGACGAGCAAAAGAAACTCGCCCAACGCGAGCAGATCGAGAAGGGCGTCGAACTGCGCAGTTGGTGGATGACGGAAATGTTGACGACGCCATCGCCGCTGACTGAGAAAATGGTGCTGTTCTGGCACAACCATTTCGTGTCGAGCTTGCAGAAAGTGCGCTCGCCGATGCTGATGTACCGCCAGCAGCTCGTGTTGCGCAAGCACGCGTTCGGCTATTTCGGCGATCTGCTGCACGAGGTGTCGAAAGACCCGGCGATGGTAATTTATCTCGACAATGCATCGAACCGCAAAGGGCAGCCCAATGAGAACTTTGCGCGCGAGGTGATGGAGCTCTTTACGCTCGGCGAGGGCAATTACAACGAGGCGGATATCAAGGAAGCAGCCCGCGCGTTCACCGGCTGGAGCGTAGACCCTGATACCGGTGCCTTTATGTGGCGCCCGCTCATCCATGACGATGGCGTTAAAACAATTCTCGGCCGCAGTGGTAATTTCGACGGCGATGCCGTGATTGACATCCTGCTCGCACAACCGCCGACCGCCGACCTCATCGTTGCCAAGCTTTGGCGCGAATTCGTTTCGCCGGTGCCGGAGCCTGCTGAAGTGAAGCGCATCGCGCGCATGTTTCGCGACAATCGCTACAACATCAAAGTGGCGTTGCGCGCGATGCTGACCTCGGATGCCTTTTATGCGCCGCAAAACCGCGCGGCTTTGATCAAATCGCCGGTCGATTTGATTGTCGGTACGCTGCGTCAGTTTCGTTTCGAAACCGGCGACGTCCTGCCTTTCGTGCTCGCATCACTCCAGCTTGGCCAGGATTTGTTCGCGCCGCCTAACGTCAAAGGCTGGCCCGGCGGCGAAGCATGGATCAACAGCGCGACGTTGCTGCAGCGCAAACAATTGCTCGATCGGCTGTTTCGCGCGCAGGAACAGCGGCCGACGGGGATAACGATGAGCCCACTGAGCGATGCCCCCAATGGCGGGGTCAAGGGGGGCGGCGACGCGCGTGCGCGAGTGTCGCGCGCGATGACGGACATTCGCTTCGACGAAGACAAATGGCGCTCGCAATTTCGCAGCAAAGAGCCGCTGCTGCCGAAAGTGGTGCTGGCGGCCGAGCGGTCGATCCCGTCGCCGGACACCGCGCAGGCCATCGAGGCATTGCGGCAATTGGTGCTCGATCCGGGTTATCAGTTGAAGTAACGGGAGGGCAATCGCATGAAGCGAAGGGTGTTTTTAAATACACTGGCAGCCGCTGCAGTAACGGCGTGGTTGCCTGATGCTGCATGGGCAGGCGCGTCCGGCCAGTACGAAAATCTGCTGATACTGGTCGAGTTAAAAGGCGGCAACGATGGTCTCAATACCGTCGTGCCCTATACGGATGCCGACTACTACAATCTACGTCCGCGCATTGCCATCGCTCGCGAGCAGGTGCTGCAACTCGATGAGCGCACCGGCTTGCACCCGTCGTTGCAGCCGTTAATGGCGGTGTGGCAAAACCGTGAACTCGCGATCGTGCAAAACGTCGGCTATCCGGACGCGAATCTCTCGCATTTTCGCTCGATTGAAATCTGGGATACCGCATCGAAAAGCTCCGAGTACCTGAATGGCGGCTGGTTGACGCGCGCATTTGCACAAACGCCGGTGCCGCGCACGTACGCAGCCGACGGCATCGTGGTTGGCTCGAACGAAATGGGTCCGCTGGCCGGCGGCGGCACGCGCGCGCTTGCGCTCACTAATACCGAACAGTTTTTGCGGCAGGCGAAATTAGCCGGCCGCGAAGGTG
>JANYCE010000184.1 GCA_025360445.1 Betaproteobacteria bacterium | reverse complement strand
ATTGTATGTGAACCCCGGCTTTACGACCGGCATCGTCGGCATGCCAAGGGAAGAAAGCGCGCCCATTCTGGATTTCCTGTTTCGCCACGCGACGCGGCCGGAATTCGTCTACCGGCACCAGTGGAGCGTGCACGACATGATCTTCTGGGACAATCGCTGCACGATGCACTACGCACTGTCCGACTACGACTTTTCCGTGCGCCGGCACATGCATCGCACCACCGTCGCCGGTGACGAGCCTTACTGAACGGGTTTACTCGACGCGGATGTTGGCGGCCTTGATGATCTTGGCCCACTTTGCGGACTCATTCGCCATATAAATGCGCAACTCCTCAGGCGTGCCGGCTTCGGGGTCGCAGCCTAAAGCAAGAAAGCGCTCGTTCATATCCGGCGACGCCATCGCTTTAACAATCTCTGCGTTCAATTTCGCAACCACTGGCTGCGGCGTGCGCGCCGGCGCAAAAATGCCGTACCACGTCGTGTATTCATAACCAGGCACGCCCGCTTCAGCAATCGTCGGCACATTCGGCAGTGCGGGTGAGCGCCTCGCGCTGCCTACGCCCAACGCGAGCAGTCGACCGGCCTTGATGTGGGGTAATACCGCCGGTACGCTGCTGAAAGCCATGTGAATCTGGCCGCCAAGCAAATCGGTAAGCGCGGGAGCGCCGCCTTTATACGGAATGTGCACGATGTTGACGCCGCCGAGCCACTTGAGTAATTCGGTGCCGAAGTGGTTCGGCGTGCCGACGCCGCTCGAACCGGCATTGAGATAGCCGGGTTTTAACTTGGCGAGAGCAATTAACTCACGCACATTTTTCGCCGGCAACTGTGGATTGACTACCAGCAGTTGCGGCACGATCACGACCATGCTGACTGGCGAAAAATCCTTTACGGGGTCATACGTTAACTTGCTCGACAGGAGAGGATTGATCACCATGCCCGCCGAAGTGCCGAGCATGATGGTGTAGCCGTCAGGTGCCGCCTGTGCAGTGATCATGCTGCCGAGAACGCCGCCCGCCCCGCCGCGATTGTCGACTACGACTTGTTGCCCGAGCGAGTCGCCAAGTTTTTGCGCGAGCGCGCGGCCGACCAGATCGGTATTGCCGCCCGACGGATACGTGATTACCAGTCTGATCGGCTTGGTCGGATAGGCCTGTGCAAAAACAACCGGCGCGCCACCCGCAAGCGTCGACGCTAGCATGCTCAACAACAGGCGTTTGAACTGCGCAGGTGCGACGGATTTACTCATTGCGGCTGCGGCCGGCGCGGGTCGTCGAAAAATTCGCGCATTAAAAATTCTTCGAGGCCTGCGTTGTCCCGCGGCCGTGCCGACAGCATCAGATTGCGGCCGAGGCGCTGCGATTCCCATAAAAAATCCTCCAGTTCGTGATCGCGGATAATCGAAATCATTTTGCGCACCACCGCGATGCGCGTGTCGGCGTTGCTGCCTTTTTGAACTTCAATGAGTTGCTTCGTGTTGCGGCGGATGTCTTTGTTCCAGCCGAAGAACATGAATTCGGCGTCGTTGAACCCTATACGCACAATCTGAAACACGCCACCGCCTTGCGACGGGTCGTAGCCGAACGTCTGCTTGCGCTGGGTGGCGAGATTCGCTGTGGCGAGCCGATTCGCGCGCGCCTTGTCGTCTTCCGCGGGCGGCGCATTTGCGGCACTGCCTGCCGTCGGCGATGCGGTGTCGCCGCGCGCGCGCTGGCGCGCGGCGACATTCGCGGCAAAATCCCCACCGGCTGGCGCACTCAAAGGCGGCACGGCCACGGGCGGTGCGGGAACCGGCACGGTTAGCGCCGGCGCTTTGGTGGGCGGGGGCGTGCGCAGCGCAAGAACGGGCGGAGAAGTCTGCGGGCGGCGGGGCGCGGGACGCGCTGGCGGGGGCTGCGCCGGTGCCGGCTGTGCCTGCGTTGGCGCGGACGATGGCGCCGACGGCGGGCGCGGCGGCGGCGCGAGCTGGACTACGATTGAACCGCTGGCTTGGCCGCGCTCATCGAGTTCAGACGACGGAAAATGGATATTGGGTAGCCATTTCCACATCAGCGCGACGTGCACGAGCACCGACAGCGCAACCGCAATCCAGATGGTTGGAACAGTAACGCCGTTGCGCCGGCTCGCGAAGTGATCCTTCATCGCGTGATCATGTGGGAAGTTAAAACGAAAGGATCAGGGTTCGTGTGCCGAATTGTTTTTGCGCACGCCGCGCCAATGCAATTGCGATGCCGGTGCCGGTTGCGGCAGGCGCTAATCGGCAACTGACCATCACGGCCGTGCGCGCCTTGGGCGGGCCGCGCACGGCTGCTTTTAATGCTGCCCGGTAAGCAGTAGTTCCACGACTTGCGGCGTGATATCACGCGCGCGCTGATCGAGTTCCGCGTCGGTGAGATTGGCAATCGGGTGCGGCATCGCTAAAAATTTAAAATCCTTCAGGCCCCACGAGCGCGCCATCGCCTGGCCGGTGCGCATAAACACGTCCGTGATGATGGACGCTGAAGGCATGCCTTGCTGTTCGAAAACTATGCTGTCGAGCACACTGCCCGAGCTGCATGACCCTCAATCGCCGACGCCGGCGACGACGACGTCGCAGCCGGCTTTGAATTCATCGATGATTTCGGGCGAGGGAGGAATACCCGCGCTTTTCTTGCGCCGCATGATATGCGCCTTGGCGCCGTGCTCGCGTTCGAGCAGGCCGGCGATGCGCATCAGCAGTTGATCGGAATTGTGTTTTGAATTGTCGACGAGGCCGACACGTAAACCTGCGAGCGATTTCGGTCGAGGCGCATAACTAATCTTGCGGCCTTTCGCTTCGATGGTGGGATCGTAAATGCGGACGGTCATGGTAATTTTCCTTTCAGTTGCACAACACGGGATTATTGTTCAAGCCGGAACGAACTTCAGGGACGGCGAATTTCCTTGGTCACCGCCTGCGAGCCGTTCTTGCCGCCCCAGCCAGGAATGTAGGCAGACTGCACGCCTGCGCGCCCGCCTGCCATGATGACGAGCAGATCGTCGGGCTCATGCACGAGTGTCAGTTGCTCTTTTTCGTCTTCGGGCGTGAGTGCGCCGTCGCGCAGGTTGATGCGTTTCAATTCGGCGACTGAA
>JANYCE010000167.1 GCA_025360445.1 Betaproteobacteria bacterium | reverse complement strand
GAAGCTCCTTTTTTACTTCGCTTCGATTAATAAAGTTAGTGCGAGGTTGGGCTGTCCGACCATTGCTTCATGGCTTCCTGGCCGGGACGATCAATCTTGATTTGACCGTTTTCAGTAGAAGTGACCCAGCTCGTGGGAATGTAGTGGTGTTGGCCGGAGTCATCCTTTTTTAACTTGATCATGTCGGATCCCTGCACGTGATCCACCGTGGCAAACTGACCACCCTGCGAACACACAACCGGCATTTCGGGTTTGATTTCTTGCATATTCAACATTTGATTCTCCTAAAAGTGAGAGGCGAACCGGATGTTATTAATATTCGATCGAGTAGGGCGTAAGAGGGGTGCTGACAGCGTTGTAAGATTTGACTTATATGCTTGTAGTTAACTTGCGACCCTTATCTGCAGTCGCACATGTGAAACAAGATATTACGTTTTAACAAGAGGCGGCTTGGGTTATCGAATGGTGTCGCGCATACCGGCAAGAGCTACGGCGTCCGCGCGTATGCATTAAGCAGAATTTCCAAGGGCGCTTCCGGCAGGCCGCCGCACAGCGCACCGTAGGCATCAAGGTTGGCGCGCGCGGCGGCGAGGGGCGATGCGGCCGGTCTTCCGATTGACACGGGCACACTGCGCTCAAGCCATTCTTGCTCGATGCGTTCAGCTTCCAGTTCGATCCGCTTGACAGCGCTGCGCAACGCTTCGGTGTCGGCGCCGGCGATCGGCTCAACGCCCGTTTTAAGCCTGCGCCTCAGCGTTCTCAACGGCACCACGGCAATTTCGCGCCATGCCTTGATCGATGCGTCGATATGCGCCGCGTCGACATGCCCGATTTGCCGCCGTTGAGTGGCGAGAAACAACATGTAAAACATCACGTTGACGTCGGCGCTCGCGTTGTCCTGCAGCTCGATGCACGCTGCGGCGACGCCGGGGCGCGCATAAAACGCGAGCGAGAATTGCCAGAAAGCGGACGCGAGCGCGCCGGCGGCGGCAGTCGGCATGGCGTTATTTGGGGCGTCGCTGCTTTTTGCGCGCGCTGGCGGCGGGCGCCGATTCGGTCCAGCGCTTGACGATGTTGACATCGATGCCGAACAGATCGAGCGCGCGGCCCACGGTTTGCGCAACGAGCTCGTCGAGTGTTTTCGGCCGGCTGTAAAACGCGGGAACCGGCGGCATGATGATTGCGCCGTTGCGTGTTGCCTGGTCCATAAGCGCGATGTGCCCGGCATGCAGCGGCGTTTCGCGAAACAACAAAACGACACGCCGGCGTTCTTTGAGACAGACATCGGCGGCGCGCACGACGAGCTCATCGTTATAGCAATGGGCGATGCCGCTGAGTGATTTGACGGAGCACGGCGCCACCAGCATGCCGGCGGTTTTAAACGAGCCGCTCGAGACCGCGGCGCCGATATCCTTATAGTTGTATTCGTGATGCGCGAGCTTGCGCACCGTCGCCAGGCTGTAATCGGTTTCTTCGATGATCGTTCGCGCGCCAGACGGCGTGAGAATCAAATGTGTTTCGATGTCCGGCAGGCCGCGCAACACTTCGAGTGCGCGAATGCCATAGATGACGCCCGACGCCCCGGTAATGGCAATGATGAGCCGTTGCATAGCGAAACCTCACAGGTAAATTATGACGATGTCGCTACATTGCCCGGTGCTGCGCCATCGTGTAGAGTTCGCGGCGATTGTAGCAGAACGGTTTTTCCATTCCGCCGCCTGCGCCGATGCACATATCGCGCGACGCCTCGTTCAATTTCAACTGCGGCTCATTTAATTTCATGGCAAAGTTACCGTTCCGTGTCGCGCGTCCGCTGCTCCACGCGCTCAATCCCGAGCGCGCGCATGGCGCTACGCTATGGGCGCTCAGACACGGCCTCGCTGGCGTACGCGCCGCGGTCGACGATCCGATTCTCGCGACGCGCGTTTGGTCACTTGATTTCAGCAATCCGATCGGACTCGCCGCAGGCTTCGACAAAGACGCCGAAGTAATGGATGCGATGCTCGCTCTGGGATTCGGTTTTGTCGAAGCGGGAACGGTGACGCCGGAACCGCAGCCGGGGAATCCGAAGCCGCGCTTATTCCGGCTTGATAAGGACGGGGGGGTAATCAATCGCTTCGGTTTTAACAGCAAAGGTCTGGCGGCATTCGTAGTTCAACTCAAAAAACGCCGCGAACGTGGAACTGCGCGCGGCATTGTCGGCGCCAACGTCGGCAAGAATCGCGACGTTGCCGATGCTGCCGGGGACTATGTGAAAGGCATAGCAGCGGTTTGCGGCCTCGCCGACTATCTCGTCTGTAATTTGTCGTCTCCGAATACGCCGGGGCTGCGCGATTTGCAGGGTCGCGCGCAAATCGAGGAAGTGATTGGCCGCGTACTGGATGCGCGGCGCGCCGCGTGTGTGGACGGCGACCGCGTGCCGCCATTGCTGGTCAAAGTCGGGCCCGATCTCGACGCCAGTGAGGTTCGCGATATCGCAGAGGTTGCACTCGCTGCAAAAATCGACGGCCTGATCGTCGGCAACACGACGCTCGACCGGCCTCCTACACTGAGTAGTCATCATGCGCACGAAGGTGGCGGACTGTCCGGCTTGCCGTTGCTGGCTAAAGCCAATGCCTGCCTTGCCGAAATGTATCGGTGCGTCGGCGGCCGACTGCCGTTGATCGGCTGCGGCGGCGTGGCCGGCGGCGCGCATGCTTATGCGAAGATTCGCGCGGGCGCGTCATTGGTGCAATTGTATTCGGCGCTCGTCTATCACGGCCCTGAATTGATCGTCAGCATTAAGCGCGAGCTCGCGGAGCGCTTGCGCGCGGACGGTTTCAAGTCCGTGGCCGAGGCGGTGGGCGCCGACACGCGATAAAAATCGCAAAAAAATCCACCGGCTTGCTACATCCGCGCGGCAGTTATAAAGTTGCTGCCGATGTTAGTGCAGGTTCAATTCCTCCTCCGTAAAGCGAGGCTCCCCATGCGTATGATTTTCCGCGTGTCGCAATTATTTGTCACCGCCGTCATTTTGTTTTCGGCTTCGGCTTTGACAATTGCGCAGGAGTGGCCTTCCAAGCCGATCACGATTGTTATGGGATTTCCGGCGGGCTCGGGTGTTGACGTGGTTGCCCGCACGCTGCAGGAGGCCATCGAGAAAACGCTTAACGCGCGCCTCGTGACCGAATACCGCGCGGGCGCTGGCGGAAATATCGCATCCGAATACGCGGCGAAGGCGCGTCCCGACGGCTACACGCTGTTACTCGGGACCGCTGCGACCCATGGCGTAAATGCGGCGCTTTACAAAAACCTGCCGTTTGACGTTGAAGCGGATTTCACGCCGATTGCGCCACTGGTGGATGTCTCGAATGTACTCACCATAAACCCTGAATTGATCGACGTGAAGACCGTCAAGGAGTTCATCGACATCGTTAAGGCGAATCCCGGTAAATACAACTACGCGTCGACCGGTAACGGTACCGGCACCCATCTCGCCTTCGCTGAATTCAACGCGAAGGCCGGGCTCAGCATGGTTCACGTGCCATACAAAGGCGGCCCTGAAGCAATTCAAGGTCTGATCAAAGGCGACGTATGTTGCATCTTCAACCAGGTGCAAACCATTATTCCGCATTGGCGGTCGGGCCGCGTGCGGCTATTAGGCGTATCCACCAAAAGCCGAGTGAATGCAGTGGCTGAGATACCGACGATTGCGGAAGCCGGGCTGCCGGGGTTTGAAAGCTACACGTGGTTCGGGTTATTCGGCCCAAAAGGTCTCGACCCGCAAATCGCCAATGCGGTCAATGCCGCGGTGCGCAAAGCATTGGAGACGCCCGCGATTCGTCAAAAGCTGATCGAGCTCGGCAACGCGCCGCGCAGTGAAACCGTTGAGCAGTTCAGGGCCACCGTCAAAAACGATCGCGCCCGGTGGGCGGCTGTCGTCAAGACCACCGGCGCGACGATCGATTGAGCGGCGCGGCCAGTCCCAAGACGGCTCGACAACTTAGTTTATTTATTCTCGTCGTTAGTTGACGCGGCGAGAAATCTGACCGGAACCGTCGCATGTTGCTCAAGCAGTCCGGCCAACTAGGTGCCTTGCGGCTCAAAAACCGCGTTGTGATGGCGCCGATGGGCACCAACTTCAGCACGACGGACGGTTTGTCGACTGAGCGCGACAAGATGTATTACGTTGAGCGCGCGCGCGGCGGCGTAGCAATGATCATGACCGAGGCGATGGTTGTTACCGCGCAGGCGCGGCCGCATCACAACTCTCTGTGTTGTTATCACGATCGCTTCATTCCGGGTCTTGCGAGCATCGTCGAGGCAATTCATGCGCACGACTGTCATGTGTTTGCGCAGCTAAATCACCGCGGTGCGTTACTGCGTCGCTCGGTGCTCAACATGGAGCCGGTCGGACCATCGCCGTGGAAAAATCCGAACACCGGCGACGACGTGCGGCCGCTTAGCGTGCCGGAAATCATCGAGATCCAGAAATTGTTCGTCGCGTCGGCGCGGCGCTTGCAACAGGCCGGTTATGACGGGGTTGAGATACACGCGGGCAACGGTTACCTGTTTCAGCAGTTTTTTACCGCGCGTATCAACCGGCGCACTGATCAATACGGCGGGTCCTTTGATAACCGCGCCCGCCTGTTGCTCGAAACCATCGACCGCGTCAAGCAGGCGCTGCCGGATTTTCCGCTGGTTATTCGATTGAGCGCGTCGGAGTTCGTCGACGGTGGATATACCGAAGCCGACATCGTCGAACTCGCGCGACGGCTCGAACGCGCCGGCGTTGCGGCGCTTGATCTATCGGGCGGCAGCAATGAAAGTCCGCAGTTGTCGAAGTACTGCATACAGCCGCCGTCTTTCGCGCGCGGCTGCCTCGGTCCTTACGCGAAGCCGATCAAGCAGGCGGTCGGCATCCCGGTGTTCGTTGCCGGCCGCGTGGTCGATCCGGCGGATGCCGAGGCGTTGCTGCGCGACGGCTGCACGGATTTTGTGTCGGTCGGCCGCGCGCTTTACGCGGATCCGCATTGGTGCCTCAAAGCGTTCGGCCAGGTAAAAGCGCCGATCCGCAAATGTATCGCGTGCAATGTGTGCTTTGAGCGCCTGACGTTGGAGCAGGACGTTGCCTGCGTGCATAACCCGATGATCGGCACAGAGTTCGAATCGCTGGAGCACGCCGAGCCGCAGTTATATCCGGCGCACCGCACGCGATCGCCCCGGCGCGTGCTCGTGCTTGGCGCCGGCGTGACCGGTATCGAAGCGGCGCGTGTCGCGGCGGCGCGCGGTCATAGCATTGAAGTCTGGGAGCAGGCTAACGTAGCAGGCGGGCAGATGCCGCTTGCGATGGCGGCGCCCGATAAGCGCGAAGTCGAACCTGTTTGGACCTATCGCTGGAATCAACTCGAGGCACTCGGTGTGCGCGTGCGGCTGTCGATGACTGCGACGGCTGAGAACATCAAAGCGCATGCACCTGATTTTGTGATTGTCGCCACCGGCGCGAAACCGCGGGCATGTCCGTTCGATATTACTGCGCTGAATAAGTCGGTTAAGGTACTGCATGCATGGGATGTATTGCGCGAGCCGGCGCAACTTGCGCGCGCGGGAACGATCACGATCATAGGCGGCGGCATGGTAGGCGCCGAAACCGCCGACCTGCTTTCCCAGCAGGGCAAGCAGTGCACCATCATAGAGGCGCTTCCCAGCCTGGCGCCTGGCATGGCGCGCAACAACCGGATGGAATTGCTGGATCGTTTAAAATTGCGCAACGTCCGAATCATGCTCGCGAGTAAAGTGGTGAAAGCGACGGGCAGTTCGCTGGACGTGCAGACGGAGGAGAGTCAACCGCAGCGCGTGGACATTGGTGATTGCCTGGTTATCGCAACCGGGCCTGCGCCCGAATCGGGCGCGCTTGCGGCGGTCGCTGCAGCGGGTGTTGAATACGCGCTGGTCGGCGACTGCAATCAACCGGGTGATTTTTTGTCCTGCCTGCGTGACGCGTGGATGGTTGCGCTGTCGATCGACCACCGGTTTTCTAACCAGCGTGAGCGCACTGCGGGAATGCTTTTTAACCAACAAAGTGTAAGGCCGCCATGAGCGATGAAATTTACGAAGTCTTTGCGATCAAGTATGCAACGCGCAATGCGCAGCGGCGCGATCATTTCATCGGCGGCGATCCGCACGACGCGCCGATGCCGATGGACTACTTCGTTTGGCTCATCCGCAATGCTGCGCGCACTGTCGTCGTCGACACCGGGTTTACGCGTGAAGTCGGCGAAGCGCGCAAGCGCACCTTTTTGCGCTCGCCCGCGGAAGGCCTGGCTTTGATGGACGTCAAGGCGGCCGATGTCGAAAATGTAATCATCACGCATATGC
>JANYCE010000119.1 GCA_025360445.1 Betaproteobacteria bacterium | reverse complement strand
CGCAGTGCTGCCGCTCGACCGCCTGTCAGCGGCGGTTCGTGAACATCAACTCACATTGCGCGTCGCTGCGGAAGACGGCACCGTCGATGGACCTTTGCGTATCGCACGCAATGCCGATGACGTGATGATCGTCGTGACGGGTGGCGTCGGCGTCAAAGCAGCGTACATGCCGACCTGGGGTGGCTCGACCAAGGCGGTGAGCCGGCTCATACGCGAGCGTCGTTGACCATTCCGGAAATTGAACGATCCGACGCCGCCGCCTTGAGCCGCAGGGCGCGATGAACGTCAGCTTCGAAATAAACCGGTGGCGCGTTTTTGAGTATCCATAGTGACAAAAAAACGTCTCGACGTTTAAACGTCAAGATCCATCATGTCATCTTAAAATGGCGGCATTGAAGCCCCCGGCATCTTTTCGCTCACTATTTTTTGAGCTGATTTTGACTATACATCGCGTTCAATTCCGGCCCCGGCTTACCACCTGCAGGGGGCAGGCTCTCACGCGCCGGAACGACCCAAATAGACTTGTTCAGTGTTTGCGTAAAAACTTAGCGGCGTTCATCGGCGGCTAAAAAGATTTTTTTTGAAATAAATGCGAGTCGACGTTTGCGGACGCTTTCTCTCCGTGGGATTTCAACGCGCACGAAGATCAAAATTGCGCACGCCGATACTTCGCGGGCAGCGTGGGGGCCAATGCCCTAAATAGTACGGGCTTGCCCGAAACTCAAGGCTTGATAACGGTCGCGCCCGCGTTGACCAGTTCGAAAACATTCCAGTCACCGCGCACCTGGGTGCAGGCCGACATCTCATCGCTGCAGCGCGCCTGGTCCATATAGCCGGAGCTTCTTTCCAGACGCACAGCGCGGCCCAGAGCGGGTGCATACCATTCGGTTTCAGTGATGTTGGTTTCGGAGCGCTGTCCTTCGAAGTCTCCCGCATAAATACGCCGTTTAATTTTGAAGGTGTCGAACGCGCCGGCCGGCACCGTTACCCGTTCGCTCCCGATCACCTCGCCGTCGACGCGCACACTGGCACGTCGTCCGGTTGCTGCGTTTACGGCATTCACGCGCGACGACCAGGATTTACCTGCTGCCAGTGGAAAATCGTACGCCGGATAGGGCTGCGCAAATTCGTAATCCACAGGCTGGTCGTGATTAATCAGCGCGTGCTTCAGCCACTTGCCATCGGCGCTTTGAACTTCGATGCGCGGCAGACCCAGCGTGACCGTGTCGCTGGTGACTGCGATCGCGATGCGGTCAGCATCGATCTTGTCGACCCGATATTGCACATTGCCGCGGACTTCGCCGTTGTATCGGTTGATGACGCGATAGGCCCAACTGTCACCGGCGGCGGGCGCGGCAGCAGCCGCGCCGATGGCCGACAGCATCAAGCACATCGCGGCAGCACGCCATGCGAAAGCGAGCGGGTAGTCGATATTCATCTGAATTCTCCTGGACTTTGCCAAAGTAGGGCACGACGGGATTTGCTATTATGCCAGCCACTTTCACGCGCTAACACTTGGCTGCAATCAGATTATTCCAGACGTTTGCGGCCGGCGCCGTCCGGTTTTGCCGCCATCAACTAACTATCATCAGGAGTCAGCATGAACCATACCGAACAACGCAATCGCCTGCGCGCAATTCTCGCCGACTCGCAGTGCCTGTCGCCCGCCAGCGTATATGACGCTTTGTCAGCCCGCATCGCCGAGGCCGTCGGTTACAAAATCGGCATGCTCGCGGGTTCTACATCATCGAGCACGACACTCGCCGCGCCGGATCTCATCGTACTTACGCTGACCGAGTTTGCCGATCAGGTGCGCCGCATTATGCGCGCGTGTAATTTGAGTCTGATCGTTGACGCCGACCATGGTTACGGCAATGCGTTGAATGCAATGCGCACGGTCCAGGAGCTTGAACACGCCGGGGTGTCTGCGCTAAGCATCGAGGACACCGCGTTGCCCACACCGTTCGGCCAGGCTGAAGGCAAGGAAAGTCTCACTTCAATCGCAGAAGGCGCCGGCAAATTGCGCGCTGCGGTCGCGGGCCGTAGCGACCCCTCGCTGATCATCGCCGGCCGCACGTCGGCGCTCAAGATTGAAGGTGTCGAGGGCACGCTCGCGCGCGTCAAGGCGTATTCGCAAACAGGGGTCGACGCAATTTTTATCGTCGGACTTGAGAAGCTCGACCAGCTCGATGCGATTCACGCAGCCACCAAACTGCCAATCATCATCGGCTCCGCGCCTGCCTCGCTCAAGCGGGAAGAACTCGCAGCACGCGGCGCACGCATCGTGCTGCAGGGACATCAACCGGTGGCAGCGGCGGTCAAGGCGCTGCACGCCTGCTATTCGCACCTCTACAACGGGGGCGCACCGGCCGATCTTAAATCGTCGATCGCGTCGACCGAGGAGATGGAGCAGGTCACGTCAGCCGATCAATACAAGCAGTGGCAGCGCGATTACCTGCGCTGACCACGCCTTATTGAGCGTTTCATAATGGATGACAGACTGCACGCTCAATCCCCGGCCCTCTCCCAAAGGGCATAGGCATCTACACATCTTTCTTCAAATTGAGCCGTAGGGCGTAATAACCAACGGGCATTGCGCCGATGAATTTCAATCGCGGCACACTACCGCGACAAATCATCGAAAAGCACCCCTGAGCGGGCTTGGTCGATTTT
>JANYCE010000086.1 GCA_025360445.1 Betaproteobacteria bacterium | reverse complement strand
CGAAGCCATCGAGAAATCCGCCAACACGGGAAAAATTGGCGACGGAAAAATCTTCGTATTCGAACTTGAGCAGGTCTACCGCATCCGCACCGGCGAAACCGGCTCGGACGCGCTATAAGGGGATCCAGAAAATGAAACGACTGTTATCAATGCTCGCGCTCGCCGGCGCCTTCTGTTTTAGTGCCGCACTTCCCGCCTACGCGCAGGACAAGGCCGCTGCCGATGCACCAGCAGCGGCGGCGGCCGCTACTGCCGTGACCGCGCCTGCTGCTGCATCCGCAACGGCAACACCCGCGCCGACACCAAACAAGGGCGATACCGCATGGATGCTTACTTCCACGGCACTCGTGCTGCTGATGAGCGTGCCGGCGCTGGCGCTTTTTTATGGCGGACTGGTGCGCAGCAAGAACATGCTGTCGATGCTGATGCAGGTGTTCGTGACGTTCTCTTTGATCACGGTGCTGTGGTGCGTTTATGGCTATAGCCTGGCTTTCACCGAAGGCAACGCCTATATCGGCGGCCTCGACCGGCTGTTCCTGAAAGGAACCTTCGATGCAATGAAGGGCGAATTCGCGATGGGCGCGACGTTTAGCAAGGGCACGCCGATGTACGAACTGGTGTTCGTCGCATTTCAAGCGACGTTCGCCGCGATCACCTGCTGCCTGATTTTGGGCGCAGTAGCAGAACGCATGAAATTTTCAGCCGTACTGATATTTATGGTGATCTGGTTCACCTTCGCGTACGCGCCAATGGCGCATATGGCCTGGTTCTGGATGGGGCCTGATGCTTACACCGATCCGAAACTTGTCGATGAATTGAACAGCAAAGCCGGCTTGTTGTGGCAGTGGGGCGCGCTCGACTTCGCGGGAGGCACGGTGGTTCATATCAACGCGGGTGTGGCCGGTCTGGTCGGCGCCTACATGCTCGGCAAACGCATCGGTTATGGCAAAGAAGCAATGTCGCCGCACAATCTGACGATGACCATGATCGGCGCTGCGATGCTGTGGTTCGGCTGGTTCGGTTTCAACGCCGGCTCAGCACTCGAAGCCAATGGCTCTGCCGCGCTTGCCTTCATGAACACCTTCCTCGCTACGGCGTGTGCAGTGCTCTCATGGATGTTCGCCGAGTGGTTGTTTAAAGGTAAGCCGTCGATGTTGGGCGCGGCTTCCGGGGCGGTTGCAGGCCTCGTCGCGATCACGCCGGCTGCGGGCAATGTGGGGATTCCAGGTGCGTTCGCGATCGGCCTGATCGTTGGCCCGCTGTGCCTGTGGGGCGTAAATGGGCTCAAGAAAATGTTGAATGCGGATGACGCACTCGACGTTTTTGGTGTCCACGCGCTGGGCGGCATTTTCGGCGCGCTCGCCACCGGCGTTTTCAACTCGCAGTCACTGGGCGGGCCCGGTCTGGTCACCGATTGGGTCACGGTCAAGATTGGATCCACTCCAATCATGGGCCAATTGTTGATCCAGGCTAAAGCAGTTGGCTTGACTGTCGTCTGGACAGCGGTGGTTGCATTCATCGCATTTAAAATTGCGGACATCATCGTGGGGCTGCGCGCGAGCGAAGAAGTGGAACGCGAAGGCCTCGACATCAACGAGCACGGCGAGTCGGCGTATCACACGTAACTAACTGCCGGCACGAAAAAAAGGGCGCCTGCGGACGCCCTTTTTTTTCATCTCTCCATAAATAACCCGCGCGCGGTCGGTGACAGACCGGGTTTGTTACAATACCGGCCCGGCAAAAGTTGCGAGTTGACATGACTTCCGTTCCGCACCTGACCACCGCCCTGACCGGCCCGCTGCTCGATCTCGAGCGCAATATTCTCACCGGTATGCCCGATATCGAGCATTGGTTTCGCAACCAGTGGCAGGCGCATGCAACACCGTTTTACGCGTCCGTGGATTTGCGCAACAGTGGCTTTAAGTTAGCACCCGTCGACACCAATTTGTATCCCGGCGGTTTCAACAATCTTAACCCCGAGTTTAATGCGCTGTGCGTGCAGGCCACGATGGCGGCGGTCGAAAAAATATGCCCCGATGCGCGCGGCGTGCTGCTGATACCCGAGAATCACACGCGCAACACTTTTTATCTGCAAAACGTCGCAGCGTTGCAAAAAATTTTGCGGCACGCCGGCATGGTCGTGCGCATCGGCACGCTTCTGCCTGAAGTCACCGCGCCTGCCGATATCGTGTTGCCGGACGGCAGCAAACTCACGCTCGAACCATTGGAGCGCCACGGCAACCGGTTAACCATCGACGGCTTCGATCCGTGCGTCGTTCTGCTTAACAACGATCTTTCGTCCGGTTTGCCGGAGATCCTGAAAAATCTCGAGCAGATCGTGTTGCCGCCGCTGCACGCAGGATGGTACATGCGCCGCAAGTCGAATCATTTCGGCGTTTATAAAGAGGTCGCGACCGATTTTGCCAAAATGCTCGGCATCGATCCGTGGTTTATCAATCCGTATTTTGAGAAATGCGGCAAAATTAATTTCCACGAGCGCAAAGGCGAAGAATGCCTGGAGGGCTATGTGTCGGAGATCCTGACCGACATCCGCGCGAAATATGCCGAATACGGCATCAAGCAGGAACCCTTCGTGATCGTCAAAGCCGATGCCGGCACCTATGGCATGGGCATCATGACCGTCAAAGATCCCTCCGAAGTGCGCGGGCTCAATCGCAAGCAGCGCAACAAAATGGCGGTCGTCAAGGAAGGCCTCGAAGTGCACGAAGTGCTCGTGCAGGAAGGCGTTTACAGTTTCGAGACCGTCAACGACGCGGTTGCCGAACCCGTGGTCTACATGATCGATCATTTTGTCGTCGGTGGTTTTTATCGCGTGCATTCCAGCCGCGGCCAGGACCAAAGCCTTAACGCGCCGGGCATGCAATTCGTGCCGCTGGCGTTCGAAAAGCCGTGCTACTCGCCGGAGCCCGACGATCCGGCTTGTCCGCCCAATCGTTTTTACGCGTATGGCGTGATTGCGCGACTGGCACTGGTCGCCGCTGCGCTGGAGCTCGAGCAGACTGCACACGCGGCAGCGGCTAAACCGGCCCCCCACCTGCGCGCCGCTGAACTTTGAGTTTGCGCGCCACGCTCGCATGAAAATCGCTTTCATCGTCGACCCGCTCGACGAATTTCAGCTCTACAAAGATTCGACTTTCGCGATGATGCGCGAAGCGGCAGGGCGCCAGCATGAGCTGTATACGCTTCAGCAAGCGGACGTCGTCTGGCAGTCCGGCGTCGTTACGGGCTACGCGCAATCACTGCAACTGACCGGTGAAGCGCACGCATGGTATCGAAGCGGGGTCAGCGCAGCGCTGCCCCTCAAAGCGTTCGATGCAGTCGTGATGCGCAAGGATCCGCCGTTCGACATGGAGTACGTTTACAGCACGTATCTGCTCGAGTTGGCGCAGGCGCAAGGCGCACGCGTCTTCAACAATCCACGCGCGATCCGCGACTGCAATGAAAAGCTGACGATCGCGCGGTTTCCGCAGTTCACCGCGCCGACGCTCGTCACCCGCCAGGCCCGTCTGATTCACGATTTTTTGGCCGCTCACGGCGATATTATTTTGAAACCTCTCGACGGCATGGGCGGCACATCGGTATTTCGCGTGACCGCCGAAGATCCGAATCTCAACGTCATCATAGAGACGATCACGCACTACGGCCGCCGCACGATCATGGCCCAACGTTATATTCCGTCGATCATCGACGGCGACAAGCGCATATTGCTGATCGGCGGCAAGCCGGTACCGTTTGTGCTGGCGCGCATCCCCAAACCCGGCGAAACGCGCGGCAATCTGGCGGCCGGCGGCACCGGAGTGGCGCGTGAACTGACACCGCGCGATCGCGAGATTGCCGAGACGCTGGGGCCACAACTTAATGCGCAGGGCTTGCTGCTAGTGGGCCTCGATGTGATCGGCGACTATCTGACCGAAGTCAACGTAACGAGCCCGACGTGTTTTCAGGAAATCACCGCGCAGTCCGGCTTCAATGTCGCCGCCATGATGCTCGACGCGCTCGAACACGCGGTCGAACGTTGATTGAATGTGCGTCCGCCGTGCAGCCGGGCGGCGCGATGCCGGCATGCCCGCGTAGTATAATTTTGGCTGTCCGAACGCCACTTCGCGAGACCGCATGATCGGCATTTTGATCCTCACGCACGGCACGCTCGGCGAAAGCCTGATTCATTGCGCCAGCCACGTGCTGAATAAACGTCCACCCCGCTTGAAACAACTCGGTGTTACCGCGCAGGACGACCCCGCGCTGATGCTGCCGCAGGCACGCGCGCTCATGAAAGAACTCGACGACGGCGATGGCGTACTGATTTTGTCCGACATGTACGGCGGCACGCCCAGTAATCTCGCCTCGAAGCTCGTGGCGCCTGGCCGCATCGAGGCAGTTGCCGGCGTCAGCCTGCCCATGGTTATTCGCGTACTCACTTATCGCGATCGCGACCTGCAAACCATCGTCACCAAAGCCATCAGCGGCGGCTGTGACGGCGTCATCCGAGTGCCCATGTTCAAACTTCATAATGCTGCAACGGGAAACTGAGGTCATCAACAAGCTCGGCCTGCACGCGCGTGCATCGGCCAAGCTGACTCAACTGGCGGGCCAGTTCGCGAGCGAAATATGGGTTTCCCGCAACGGCAAGCGCGTCAATGCCAAAAGCATCATGGGGGTAATGATGCTCGCTGCGGCCAAAGGCGCGACTATCAACATAGAGACCGACGGGCCCGATGAAGAAGCGGCTATGACGGCGCTTACCGGACTGGTCGCAAACTATTTCGGAGAAGGGGAATGAGGCAGGATTAAGGATTGGGGAACCGGGCATGACTAAACTCTTAATCCCCGATCCGCAACCCTCGCTCCTCAATTCTCATTCTCGATCAACATGAGCTTTACCATGCACGGCATCCCGGTGTCCGGCGGCATCGCCATCGGACACGCACACCTGGTATCCCACGCGAGGCTGGAAGTCGCGCATTACGCGGTTCCGGGACCCAAAATTGAGGAGGAAGTGGCGCGGTTCGATATGGCGCTGCAAACAGTGCGCGCTGAACTCGAGGACTTGCGCACGCAAATTCCGCTTAACGCGCCGCAGGAATTCGATGCATTCCTGAATCTGCATCTGATGATTTTGAACGACGCGACGCTGTCGACGGCGCCGCGGGAAATTATAAAAGCGGAGCAGTGCAACGCGGAGTGGGCGATTAAAGTTCAGCTCGACGCGCTGCTCGATCAGTTCGACCAGATCGAAGACGGCTACCTGCGCGAGCGCAAAGCCGATGTGATCCAGGTGGTCGAGCGCGTGATGAAAGTGCTGTTCGGGCAGCCGGGTTATGCCCCGCCCGCGAACACCGGTGATGAGCAAAACCTGATCATGGTCGCGCACGACCTCTCGCCCGCCGACGTGATTCAGTTCAAGCAACACCAGTTCGCAAGTTTTATCACCGATCTTGGCGGCACCACTTCGCACACTGCGATTGTCGCGCGCAGCCTTAACATTCCGTCAATCGTCGCCCTGCACCACGCGCGCCAGTTAATTCGCGAGAACGAATTGTTAATCGTCGACGGCACCCAGGGCGTGATCATCGTCGATCCTGATCCGCAGGCGCTCGCCGAATACAAATTGCGCCAGCATCAATGGGAACTCGAGCGCAAAAAACTCAAGCGCCTGCGCAACACGCGCGCAACTACGCTCGACGAGGTAGAGATTAACTTGCACGCGAACATCGAACTGCCGGACGACATCTCAGGCGCGCGTGAAAACGGCGCCATGGGGATCGGCCTCTTTCGCACGGAGTTTCTGTTTCTGAACCGGGACAATCTGCCTGGCGAAGATGAGCAGTTTGAAGCGTACCGACAGGTCGTGCGCGAAATGGACGGGCTGCCTGTCACTATCCGTACCTACGATCTGGGCGCCGATAAGCAAATTAACGGCGCGGTTTCCACCGGGACCAATCCCGCGCTAGGGCTGCGCGCGATCAGGCTGTCGTTAAGCGAACCGCAGATGTTCCTGGCGCAACTGCGAGCGATGCTGCGCGCGTCGCATTACGGCAAGCTCGGCATCCTGATCCCGATGCTCATGAGCACGCTCGAAATCAGTCAGGCGTTAAATTACGTAGCGCTCGCGAAGAAGTCGCTCGAGGATCGATTCATTCCATTTGATCGCACAGTCCAGGTCGGCGGCATGATAGAAATTCCCGCTGCAGCGCTCGCGATTCATAGCTTCATCGACAAACTCGATTTTCTGTCGATCGGCACCAATGATCTCATTCAGTACACGCTCGCGATCGATCGCACCGATGACACCGTGTCGCACCTCTATGATCCGCTGCATCCGGCGGTGTTGACGCTCGTCGCGCACGTTACCAAAGCGTGCAACAAGGCCGGCAAGCCGATCGCGTTGTGCGGCGAAATGGCAGGCGACGTCCAGCTCACCCGCCTGCTGCTTGGATTCGGCCTGCGCCAGTTGTCGATGCATCCGGCGCGCCTGCTCGAAGTCAAGCAGCGGGTGTTGACCTCAAAGGTGCGCGACATCGTGCCGCAGGTCGGCAAGATGCTGCGTACCGGCGACCCTGAAAAATTGCGCACCATGCTCGACCGCCTCAATGAATGATTGACCCGCGCGTTGCGCTGTCAGGTGCCGCTCGCGAATTTGACACTGCGCTTGCGGCGCGGTAACGTTGAAGTAAGTTTTTGTGCGCCGATTTGAATTCAGCTTGCGGGCGCCTAATAAATCCGGCTAAAGAGAAAGACAACCCGGGCTGTCGCAAGCAGACCGGGTTTTTTTCGTTATGGACCAGACTACAAATACACAGTCAGTCGGCGCGGTCGAGCCGCGTAAAGCGCAGTTCAGCAAGCCGCTCGCGTTAAAGTGCGGAGCGACGCTCGCCTCCTACGAGCTCGCCTATGAGATGTATGGCACGCTCAACGCTGACAAGTCGAATGCAGTGCTGGTGTGTCATGCGCTGAATGCGTCCCACCATGTGGCCGGTTATTATGCGCACGCCCCTGCGGATGTCGGCTGGTGGGACAACATCATCGGCCCCGGCAAGCCGCTCGACACGAACCGCTTCTGCGTGATCGGCGTCAATAATTTAGGCGGCTGTTTTGGTTCGACCGGCCCTTCATCGGTCAATCCCGCGACCCGCCAGCCCTGGGGCGCGGATTTTCCGCTGGTTACTGTCGAAGATTGGGTCGACACGCAAGCCGGTCTCGCCGATCAACTCGGCATTGCGCGCTTTGCTGCGGTCATGGGCGGCAGTCTCGGTGCGATGCAAGCGCTGTCGTGGACCATCCAGTATCCGGACCGGATTGGCCATGCGCTCATCATCGCGTGCGCGCCCAACCTGTCGGCGCAAAATATTGCTTTCAACGAAGTCGCGCGCCAGGCCATCATCACCGATCCTGACTTTCACGGCGGCCACTACTACTCACATGGCACGCGGCCGACGCGCGGTCTTCGCGTGGCGCGCATGGTCGGCCACATCACGTATTTGTCGGACGATGAAATGGCGAGCAAATTCGGCCGCCAGTTGCGCCACGGCAGGCTCAGTTACACATTCGGCGTCGAGTTCGAAATTGAATCGTACTTAAGCCATCAGGCCGACAAGTTCGCGGATTATTTCGACGCCAACACCTATTTGCGAATTACCAAAGCGCTCGATTACTTTGACCCGGCGGCGGCGCACGGCGGCAATTTAAGCCTTGCGCTTGAACCCGCAACAGCGAGTTTTCTGGTCGTGTCGTTTACCACCGACTGGCGTTTTTCGCCCGAGCGCTCGCGCGAAATTATCAAGGCGCTGCTCGACAACCGGCGCGCAGTGACCTATGCCGAAATCGACGCGCCGCACGGCCACGATGCATTTCTGCTCGATGACGCGCGTTACCACGGACTGGTCGCCGCGTACTTTAACCGGATCAGCGCGGAGCTCGCCGCATGAACACGCATGCGATTCAACGCGCCGATTTTACGGCCATCGCGAATTGGATTAAGCCTGGCGCACGCGTGCTCGACCTGGGCTGCGGCGATGGCACGCTGCTGCGTTATCTCGCGGAAGAGCGCGCGACTATCGGGTATGGCGTCGAAATTGACGATGCGCGCGTGCTCGCGTGCGTCATCAATGGTGTCAATGTGGTGCAAGGCGATATGGAGCGCGGCCTGTCCGGTTTCGCTGACGACTCGTTTGATTATGTGATTCTGTCGCAGACGCTGCAGGCGGTGCGCAGCAGCGAGCGCGTCGTGCGCGAAATGCTGCGGGTAGGCCGCCAGGGCATCGTGACGTTTCCGAATTTCGGCTATTGGCGCAACCGGATGCAGGTGCTCGCCGGCAACATGCCGCTATCGGATAACCTGCCCTTCGCCTGGTTCGACACGCCGAATATTCACCTCTGCACAATCACCGACTTTGAAAGTTTTTGCCCTGGTCACGACGTGCGCATTCTCGAGCGCATCGTGATAACCAACGGCAAAACGGTCACGCTGGCACCCAATCTGCTCGGTGCCATCGCCGTATTTCGTTTCGAACACGCGTAACCGATATGGAAGAACAGCGTTTAACAACCGGCGGCTGGCGTGAGGCGCTTTTTAACCGGCGCATGATGATTTGCATATTCACCGGTTTTAGCTCTGGTCTGCCGCTTTACATCCTGCTTTCGCTGCTGCCGGCATGGCTGCGCTCCGAGCACGTTGACTTGCGGGCAATCGGATTGTTTGCGCTGATGCAGTTCCCGTACAACTGGAAATTTCTGTGGTCGCCGCTACTTGACCGCTATGCGCTGCCCGCCTTCGGCCGCCGGCGCGGCTGGATGCTCGCCTCGCAGATCGGGCTGATCATCGCGTTGCCGGTGTTCGGCGCGCTTGATCCGCAAATCGATCTGATGACGATCGCAATCCTCGCGATGACCGTCGCCTTTCTGAGCGCGACCCAGGACATTGTGCTCGACGCATACCGGCGTGAAATCCTCGCCGACGTTGAATTGGGCTTAGGCAACTCAATTCACGTTAATGCATACCGGATCGCCGGACTCGTGCCAGGCTCGCTGTCGTTGATACTCGCCGACATTCTGCCTTGGAGCAGCGTGTTCGTGATCACCGCGCTTTTCATGCTGCCCGGCATCCTGATGACGCTGGTGATCGACGAGCCGAAACTCGCCGGCGCGCTGCCGCGCACACTGCGCGCTGCCGTCGTAGAGCCGTTCCGCGAGTTCATTTCGCGCGCCGGCCTGCGCTCGGCGTTGCTCATGCTGACCTTCATGGTGCTGTACAAACTCGGCGACAGCATGGCCACCGCACTGGCGACGCCGTTTTATCTCGACATGGGCTTCACCAAAACAGAAATCGGGCTCATCGCCAAACACGCTGGATTATGGCCCAGCGTAATTGGTGGACTGGTGGGCGGCCTGTGGATGCTAAAACTTGGTATCAACCGCGCGCTATGGCTGTTCGGCGTCGTGCAGGTCGTATCGATCCTGGGATTTGCGGTGTTGACCGAATTTCCGGGTGACCGCGTAATGCTGGCCGCCGCGATCAGTTTTGAAGCGCTCGGCGTCGGACTCGGGACGGTCGCCTTCGTTGCCTACATCGCGCGCGCCACTCATCCGCTGTATACCGCTACGCAGTTCGCGTTGTTCACGAGTCTGGCGGCGGCGCCGCGCGTGGTGATTAACTCAGTCACCGGCGTCCTGGTCGAACAAACCGGTTGGCTAAATTTCTTTTTTCTGTGCACGCTGCTCGCGCTGCCCGGCATGCTGCTGTTGCCGAAAGTGGCCCCTTGGAACGGCGATCAACCCGCGCGTCGGGAGGCGACGAAATGACGGGCTATTTCTTTTTACCGAATAAATTCTCGATCGCCTGGCCGGCCCTGGCGCCTATGCCGGTGCCCACACCCGGCATCAACACCGTTCCGATCGCCGCCCCGGCAATAGTGCCGCCGGTCGGATAAAGCAGCGGCGCATGCAAGGTGCCCGCAACATTGAGCGGAATATTTGCGCTGGTGCCGGCCGCCTTGACCTGCGCGGTCACTCGACCTGACAAATCCTGTTTCGCCGAGATGTTGACGTTGCCGTCCGCTGCGAGCGCACCCGACGATATTTTTAATTGAGTGAACTGATGCGCACCACGGTCTCTGACGAGGTGTCCGGATAAATGATCGAAATGCGTTTCGCCGCCCGCCGCCCCCTGCTTCAATAGACTGGTCGCCGCTTTAACGAGATCGACGCCGTATAGGACCCCATTCTGCAGATTGAACCGCGTTTCGAGATGCAACGCATTCAGTAGCCGCGTCGCATCCGCGGCGGACGCCGAGAATATGGGCTGTGCATTGAGTTGGCCGCTTACTTTGGTGCCAGGCGAAACGAGCGGCACGAGCGATTTT
>JANYCE010000076.1 GCA_025360445.1 Betaproteobacteria bacterium | reverse complement strand
CGAAAAGCGCGGGCATGATTTCGCCCCTGTCACGGGAGAGATTCCCTCGCCGATGGATCCGCCGTCCGGTTGTCATTTTCATCCGCGCTGCCCGTTCGCAATGGAGCGTTGCCGAACCGAGCGTCCGCAGTTCAGGCAGATTTCACCTGGTCATTGGTCGGCGTGCTATTTGAATGACGTGCGCTGAGCGCGCCGCCGCCAGGGGATCTCATGTTTAACCAGGACGAAGAAAAGCCCGCTTGCGCGGGCTTTTCCTCATCTACCGTTCGAACTTAGTCGAGCGGGCGAATGTTCGTCGCCTGATCGCCCTTAGGGCCGGTCGTGACGTCGTAGGATACTTTCTGGGTTTCACGCAGGCTTTTGAAACCATTTCCCTGGATTGCCGAGAAATGCGCGAAGAGGTCCTTGCCGCCATCGTCGGGTGTAATAAAACCAAAACCTTTGGCGTCGTTGAACCACTTAACAGTGCCGTTACTCATGTGTGTTATTCCTATTGATTAATAAAAGGCTCGCGCCCGGGTGCGAGAACTACAAGAGGAAAGTAACAACAACCTGAGGAAGTACCGCTTAAATGCGGCCACTACGGACTGGCAATTTCACTGCTTGGAGATCCTGCGACGCCCGTTATACGCGACTGCATCTGGCCGGTCAAACTATTTTTACGGCACAGTTTTTACTGCCTGCGGAGCATTCTGTAAGGCCAATTCGCAATGCTTGGGCAATGTGCGTAGTATCCGGCCCACATCCTAATTCAGGCACACTTCCTTATGGCGACCTACGGCGGCATCACATTCAACGGCAAATCGGGTGAAAAATATTATTTCAAAGCCTGGCCGCTCAACACGCGTTTTAATGCACTCGGCGCCGTTTATTTTGTGACAAAACGCGTGTTCGCCGATAAGACCTACCACCGGGCCAGCCATGAAAGCATTTTTATCGGCCAGACCGCAGATCTGACCGCGCCGCTCGGGTTGGGCACCCAACTTGCGTGTTTTGAAAAAAATGGCGCCAACTGTATTTGCGTATATGTCGACGCAAATGAAGAACGGCGGCTGACGATCACGCAGGATCTGCTATCCGCCCACCGAACGACCTGCAACGACATGCGGGAGCACCGTTCGCGCGCGCAGGCTGACGCAGAATTTTAGATTTTCGCGCACACCTGGTTGACAAATAAAAAGGCCGGCGCAATGGCGCCGGCCTTTTTTACTCAACCGGAGTTGAGCCGGTATTTGCTTTACAGCTCAGCCGCGGCTGCGGCTGCGATTTCCGCCAAACCCACTGCCGCCGTCGCGCGATGTCGGGCGTGCGCTTTTGCCGCCGAAAGCAGATTTGCCGGCCCAACCGGAGCTGGTGCGCGGTTTGCCGGCGTTGCCGCCAAAACTTTTGCGCGGATCGCCGAAACGTTTGCGATCATTGCCGCTGGGTGCGCCGCTGCGTGGTTTAACTTTCGGCTCCATGCCGGCGATTACGTGGCGCTCAATCTGATTGCCGGTGTAGCGCTCGATCTGCTTCAGTTGGTGGCCTTCGTCGGGCGCGGCGAATGAGATCGCGATGCCTGAATTACCGGCACGGCCGGTGCGACCGATGCGGTGAACGTAGTCTTCTGCCACTTTGGGCAAATCGTAATTGATGACATGCGTGATGCTCGCAACGTCCAGGCCGCGGGCGGCGACGTCGGTTGCCACCAGTACGCGCACGCTGCCGCTGCGCATGCGTGCGAGCGTGCGATTGCGCTGCGATTGATTCATATTGCCGTGCAAGGCAACCGCGGTGTGGCCGCCATCATTAAGCTTCTCGGCCAACCGGTCGGCACCGTGCTTGGTGGCGGTGAACACGATGGCTTGCGTCAAACCCACGTCGCGAAGCAGGTGATCCAAAATGCGGTGCTTGTGGCTCCCATCATCGACGTAATGCAGACGCTGTTCGATGTTGTCATGATTTTCCTTGGTTGCCTCGCACTCGATCAGCTTCGGATTTTTGAGAAGCCGCTTGGCGAGTGTCCCGATATTGCCGTCGAGCGTCGCTGAGAAAAGCAGCGTCTGGCGGCCAGGCGGCATGGCGCCTGCGATGCGCTCGACCGGCTTGATAAATCCCATGTCAAGCATGCGGTCTGCTTCGTCGAGCACCAGCAATTCAAGACGAGAGAAATCAACTCTGCCCTGATCGATGAAATCGATCAATCGGCCAGGCGTCGCGACCAAAATATCAAGCGGCGACTCAAGCAGTTTGCGCTGTTTCGGATAAGGCATGCCGCCCAGGACCGTGCCAGTGCGCACGCGTGACATAAACTTGCTGTATTTCTCAACTGCGGACGTGACTTGTAGAGCCAGTTCGCGCGTCGGGGTCAATACCAGCACGCGCGGACCACGCCCTGGTTTGGCCGGTTGCGCAAGACGCTGCAACGCCGGCAGTACGAAAGCGGCTGTCTTGCCAGTGCCCGTCGGCGCCGAGCACATCAGGTCGTGGCCGGCGACTGCTTCCGGAATGGATTTCGCCTGCACCGGTGTTGGTTCGGTATAACCGGACGCAGCCAACGCCTGCACAATAGCGGGGTTCAAATTCAATGATTGAAATGACATCGATAAAACTTTCTTTGAGGTCCAACAAAACAAACGCGCAGGCAAAACCGCTGCTGCTAATAAATACAAGGCAGGCAAACGCCGCCAGCGCACGGGTATCGTCGCTAACCGTGGCTGAAGCAGCTATTTGAAAATGGGCGCTGAATCGAAGGGGTCAGGGACAGATGCACCCGAAGAATTTCAATCCAGAGTGACGGATTGCTTCGAGGTGCGCGCACGATACACGAAACGTGATGAATTTGCCAATCGGCCTATCAGGCTGCGAAGTTATCGCGGACTCGCGGGGTAATAGTTGCAAAAACGTAAGACTTTCGAACGCAGTTGGCGCGCCAAATTCGCGGGCGCCGCGCGCAGAACTTGCCGCCGCGCTTGCGGCGCCGTTAAATGCGCGCGATCCAAGGTGCCGCACATCAGACACCCAATGAAACGTTACCTGCTCATGCTATACTCGCGCGCTTTTCAAATTAGCCCCTAGGGTCGCCCCATGCGCGCCATACGAAATGTAGCCATCATTGCCCACGTTGATCACGGAAAAACTACGCTGGTCGACAAACTTCTGCGCCAGTCCGGTACATTTGCCGCGCATCAGCACATCGAAGAACGCGTGATGGATTCGAACGATCTTGAAAAAGAGCGCGGCATCACGATTCTCGCCAAGAATTGCGCCGTCTCTTATAACGGCACGCATATCAATATTGTCGACACCCCCGGCCATGCGGATTTCGGCGGCGAAGTCGAACGCGTGCTGTCGATGGTGGACGGCGTGCTGCTGCTGGTCGATGCAGTCGAAGGGCCAATGCCGCAGACACGCTTTGTCACGCGCAAGGCTCTCGCGCTCGGGCTCAAACCTATTGTCGTCGTCAATAAGATTGATCGTCCCGGTGCGCGGCCCGACTGGGTCGTCAATCACACGTTTGATTTATTCGACAAGCTTGGCGCGACCGAGGCGCAACTCGACTTCCCTATTATTTACGCATCCGCGCTTGAGGGTTGGGCGACCGAAGATCTGACGAAGAAAAGCGACAACCTGAAGCCGCTGTTCGAGGCGATGCTGAACTATGTCCCGGCGCGCGCGGACGATCCGAACGGCCCGCTGCAACTGCAGATTTGCTCTCTCGATTATTCAAGCTACGTGGGCCGTATCGGTATTGGCCGCGTGATTCGTGGCCGCATAAAGTCAGGCCAGCTCGTAACGGTTCTGCATGGGCCCGCCGGTGGACCGATCGCGCCGATCAACGCCAAAGTAAATCAAGTTCAGGTATTTAAAGGGCTCGAGCGCGTCGTAGTTGACCAGGCGGAAGCCGGTGACATCGTGTTGATCAACGGCATAGATGAAATCGGCATTGGCGTGACTGTCACTGATATCGAGCATCCAGAAGCGCTGCCATTGCTGAAAGTCGATGAGCCTACGCTCACGATGAATTTTCAGGTCAACACCTCGCCGCTTGCCGGTCGCGAAGGCAAATACGTAACGAGCCGTCAGCTGCGCGAGCGCCTGCAACGCGAATTGATGAGCAACGTTGCGTTGAAAGTCGTCGAAACCGCAGATGCCGATGTATTCGAAGTGTCCGGTCGCGGTGAATTGCATCTGACGATCTTGCTTGAAAATATGCGGCGCGAAGGTTACGAACTCGCAGTCGGGCGTCCGCGCGTCGTCATTAAGGAAATTGACGGTGAGAAACAAGAGCCGTATGAGATGCTAACGGTCGACGTCGAAGAATCGAACCAGGGCGCAGCGATGGAAGCGCTTGGTGCGCGCCGCGGTGATCTGCAGGATATGCAGTCGGACGGCAAGGGCCGGGTGCGGCTTGATTACCGGATACCGGCACGCGGGCTGATCGGCTTCCAGTCGGAATTCATGACCATGACACGCGGCACCGGCATCATGAGCCACGTGTTCGATGACTATGGCGCAATGAAACCCGACATGGCCGACCGCCGCAATGGCGTGCTGATTTCGGCCGAATCGGGTGAAGCCGTTGCCTACGCACTGTGGAAATTGCAGGAGCGCGGCCGCATGTTTGTCAGCCCGGGCGACCCGTTGTATGAAGGCATCGTCATCGGCATACACAGCCGCGACAACGACCTCGTCGTGAACCCGATCAAAGGCAAGCAGCTTACTAACGTGCGCGCCTCGGGCACCGACGAAGCAGTGCGTCTGGTGCCGCCGATTCAGGTCACGCTTGAATCTGCCATAGAATTTATCGCCGACGATGAACTGGTCGAAATCACGCCGAAGTCGATCCGCATCCGCAAGCGTTACCTGGCAGAGCAGGATCGCAAGCGCGCTTCAAGAGCGGCGGCTTAGAATTAACCGCTCATCGTTGCAAAAAACCTGCATAGCGGTCAACGCTGTATCACGTCGTGCGCGGCCTCGGCCGGCCAGGCAGGCCCCGCCATCGCGCGGATGATGTCCCCCGCTTTCCCGTAAATGCGCGCGCCGATTTTCGGCGCCTGTCGAAAGTGGAATTCGACGTATTCAAGAAAAAACGATTTACCCCGACCCACCGTGATCTCGCGCCACGGGATGAATAAATCGGGGCAGTTCAACCGAAACAGAATAAACATCCGCAGATGCAGGCCATCCGGATCGACGCCGAGATATAAGGCGTTGCGGGCACCGCCGAACGGGCCCAGCGGTCCCATTTGACTGCTGCGTATTCGCGCATAGCGCCCCGCAAACGGGCGCGCCGCGCGATAGTGTTTTGCAAGAAATGCCCAGCCGCTTATATAACTGAGCAACCACGTCACCACCAGCCATAGCCCCGCGAATGAAAGTAGATGCGCGAGCGGACGCCCCAAGTGTTCGTATTCCACCAAGCGTCAGTCGCGCATCACCAACTATCTTGGGGTTCGCGCGGTGAGCGCCGGCGCCAGAAATTCGAAGTCGCACCCGCGGTCAGCCTGCTGCACGGTATCGAGAAACAATTTTCGATAGCCGCGCTCGTCGCCCGCCCGCGACTTCGGCGCGCGCCATTTTTTGCGGCGGGCTTCGAGTTCTGCATCCGACACAAGTAACTCGATCCGGCGATTGGCTACATCGAGCTTGATGCGGTCGCCGTTTTTGACCAGCGCCAGCGGCCCACCCACCGCCGACTCCGGTGTGATGTGCAGGACAATGGAGCCGAACGCTGTTCCGCTCATGCGCGCGTCAGAAATTCGCACCATGTCTTTGATGCCTTGCTGCGCAAGCTTTTTCGGAATCGGAATGTAGCCGGCCTCCGGCATGCCAGGCGCGCCTTTGGGGCCCGCATTGCGCAGCACCAGCACATCGTCGGCCGTCACGTCGAGGTCGGGCGAATCGATGCGCTCAGCAAGGTCTTCGAGCGTGTCGAACACGACCGCGCGTCCCTCGTGCTGCATGAGTCTGGCCGTCGCCGCCGACTGCTTGACGATCGCGCCACCCGGCGCGAGATTGCCGCGCAGCACCGCCATACCGCCTTCGCCAAAAATCGGATTGTTGAATGAGCGCACCACCTCCTGCTTGATCGTCGCGGGCGCGGCGTCGATCTCAGCGCCCAACGTGCGTCCGGTAATCGTTAACGCATCGAGGTTCAACAGCGGTTTTATTTCGCGCAATATTGTTGTGAGGCCACCGACGCGGTACAGGTCTTCCATGTAATGCTGACCGGTCGGTTTTAGATCGACCAACACCGGCGTTTCGCGTCCGATGCGATCGAACGCTTCGAGATCGAGTTCGATCCCGAGACGCCCCGCCATCGCCGCGAGATGCACGATCGCGTTGGTTGAGCCGCTGATCGCAAGCAGCACGCGCAGCGCATTCTCGAATGCCTGCACCGTCATGATTTTCGCGGGTGTGAGCCCTTCTTTGGCAATTGCGACCGCGCGCGCGCCGGTCGCTTCTGCATTGCGAATCCGGTCCGCCATCACCGCCGGAATCGCCGCGCCGCCCGGCAACATCATGCCCATCGCTTCAGTGCACAGCGCCATCGTGCTGGCTGTGCCCATCACCATACAAGTGCCCGCAGTTGGCGCGAGCTTCTCGTTAACCTCGTTGATCTCCTGCTGATCTATTTCGCCCGCGCGAAAGCGCGCCCAGAACCGGCGGCAATCCGTGCAGGCGCCGAGCCGTTCGCCGCGATGGTTGCCGGTGAGCATCGGCCCGGTCACGAGCATGATCGCCGGCACGTTCGCACTCGCCGCGCCCATCAACAATGCCGGCACTGTCTTGTCGCAGCCGCCGATCAACACCGTCGCGTCGACCGGCTGCGCG
>JANYCE010000431.1 GCA_025360445.1 Betaproteobacteria bacterium | reverse complement strand
CTGCGAACTGGCTCGGCTTCATGCGGGCGCAGCTGGCCGTCTGATTCGCGGCGATCGCTGCGCAACTATCGAAGCGGTATTTTTTGTGATGGTCGACCAATCCGGTGCGACCTGTTTGTCAATTGCAATTTCTGAAAAATGAGGCACTGAGTGTTCAATAATGCCAATATCCTGATAACCGGCGGAACGGGCTCGTTTGGAAAAATGCTGACGCGGGTCTTGCTCGAACGCTACAAGCCCCAAAAAATCATCATTTTTTCGCGTGACGAGCTCAAGCAGTTTGAGATGTCGCAGGAGTTCACGGCGCCGTGCATGCGCTTTTTTATCGGCGATGTGCGCGATCCCGGCCGGCTGGTGCTGGCGATGCGCGGCGTCGACTACGTCATTCATGCGGCCGCCCTCAAACAAGTGCCGGCCGCCGAATACAATCCGATGGAGTGCATCAAGACCAACGTTCACGGCGCGGAGAACTTGATCTATGCGGCCATCGAGTGCGGCGTCAAAAAGATCATCGCGCTATCGACCGACAAAGCGGCCAATCCGATCAACCTGTATGGCGCGACCAAGCTCTGTTCCGACAAATTGTTCATCGCCGCGAACAACCTGGTCGGCCGTCGCGAAACCCGGACACAGCTGAGCGTCGTTCGTTATGGCAACGTGCTCGGATCGCGGGGTTCGGTGGTGCCGTTCTTCAACAAACTGATCGCGAGCAACGCAAAAAGCCTGCCAATCACGGATGCGCGCATGACGCGCTTCTGGATTTCATTGCAGCAGGGCGTCGATTTTGTTTTATCGAATTTCCAGCGCATGTGGGGCGGCGAAATCTTTGTGCCGAAAATCCCGTCGGTTCGCATTGCCGATCTCGCGGAAGCCATGGCGCCCGGAGTGCCGCACGAGATTATCGGCATCCGGCCGGGCGAAAAGCTGCACGAGATCATGTGCTCGTCGGACGATTCGCATCTGGTTCTGGAATTCGAGCGGCACTACGTCATGAAGCCGGCCATCCTGTTCTGGGGCGGCGAAGGCCTTTCCTACGAAACGGATGCACTTGGCGACAAGGGCAAACCGGTCGAACAGGGTTTTGAATATCACTCGGGAACCAATCCGCACTTTCTCAGTGTCGAGGAAATCCGCACTTTCAACCGGGTGACCAGCGTTTAATGATCCCTTACGGACATCAGCTGATCACTCGGCGGGATATCGACGCGGTCACTGAAGTGCTGCGCTCGGATTTCCTGACGCAGGGACCGGCCGCCCCGGCGTTCGAGCAGGCCTTGTCGGCGATTTGCGGCGCACGCCATGCGGTTGCCGTGAACAGCGCGACTTCCGCGCTGCATCTGGCCTGTCTCGCCCTCGGGCTCGGACGTGGTGACATTTTATGGACGACCACCAATACCTTTGTCGCGTCGGCCAACTGCGGACGCTATTGCGGCGCCGACGTGGATTTTGTAGACATTGACCCCGTCACCTGGAACATGAGCGTCGCCGCTTTGCGCGACAAGCTGGTCAGGGCAAAAAGCGCGGGCCGCCTGCCGAAAGTGGTGATCCCGGTTCATTTTGCCGGACAGCCCACCGAGCAGGAGGCGATCTGGGCGCTGGCGCAGGAATTCGGCTTCAAGATCATTGAAGATGCATCGCACGCGATCGGCGCCTCCCGCAACGGCGAAGCGGCCGGCAATTGCCGCTGGTCGCACATTACCGTTTTCAGTTTCCACCCCGTAAAAATCGTCACCACCGGCGAGGGCGGAGCGGCACTCACCAACGATGCGGCACTGGCGCAACGGATGACCCTGCTGCGCAGTCACGGTGTAACCCGCGACAGCAGCCTGATGCAGCGCGCGCCCGACGGCCCCTGGTACTACGAACAGATCGAGCTCGGCTTCAACTATCGCATGACAGACATCCAGGCGGCGCTGGGATTAAGCCAGTTATCGCGTCTTGAAAGCCTGATTGAACAGCGCAATGCAATCGCCGGACGCTACGATCAATTGCTGCGCGATTTGCCGCTGCAACTGCCGGTCGTTCGTCCGGAAAACAGATCGGCGTTTCACCTGTATGTGGTGTGCATGCAAGACGATACTTCTCGCGCTGCCCATCGCGCGGTTTTTGAATTCCTGCGCGCGCAGGGTATCGGAGTCAATCTGCACTACATGCCGGTACATATGCAGCCCTACTATCGCGATCTCGGCTTCGGCGAGGGCATGTTTCCGGAGGCGGAACGCTATGCCCAGCGGGCGATCAGTCTGCCGATTTATGTGGGCCTGAGCGAGCAGCAACAGCTTTATGTCGCGCAAACACTACGCAAAGCGTTGACGTGAGACGCGTCGAAACAATCGTTTCAGCCTGCAATTTTCATATTCAAAGTTTTATCAGTGAGCCCCCTATTGAACACGTTTAATATCGGCCGGCGCGGCATCGGACCCGGCGAGCCCGTGTTTGTCATTGCGGAGGTGGGCATCAACCACCATGGCGATCCGGCACTGTGCGCGCGCATGATCGAGGCGGCGGCGGCGGCCGGCGCGGAC